>JADFJB010000078.1 GCA_022566355.1 candidate division KSB1 bacterium | reverse complement strand
GCCAGCCGTTCACGAAGTTTTCACACCTGATAAATCCTTCATTGGCCAGTACGGCATTTTTTTGAGCTGACTCAAAAAGGAGTCGGTCCTGTTCTGAAATGTCAAAAGAAGACTGATTTTGGCAGCATGGGAAAAAAAATATGACTGCTAATACTAAAAACGAGGTGTGCGTTAAATTGAAATATCTTTCTTTCATGGTTCTTGAATATTTGTTTTAGGTCTATCCTTAATTTAAAAATAAGAATTGCATGCTTTTTCTATTCGTTGAGCTATCTCCAAACAATCCGAAGGTAATAAAATTTTTATCAAAGCAATGAGCCAGGTTTCCATAGGTGTACGACAAAAGTCCCTAAGTCCAAAAACTTCTTTTTGAGAGAATTGATCTGTTGTTTTATAAATCGTTAAAACGAGCTTATGTCCTTCTTTCCATGCGTTAAGATCGGCGAAAGACTTAATTTTCTGAGGCATTTCCATACAAGATACAAACTACAAAATACGATATACGGCTACTGCTATCGCTTGGTCTGTACCTGAACTGCTAAATTTTGGGGAGTCGGTTGAGGAAATGCAGGAAATAATTAACAGTATGACACTAAGAATGAAAGCTCTTGAAGATATCCGAAAGACAATTGATGAAATGGACACTCAGAAAAACAATAAATCTGCAATGCTCATGATGTTTCAAAAAGTTGAGCATGATCTCCTGAGCTTAGAGAAGGGTGGCATTGAGCAAGAGGAAGAGGCACTTTCCATGCTACAGTATCTTCGTAGTCTGAATGATAAGTGATGGCCTTTTTACGCGTAAAGATGGGGGTTAGCGATGCAACGGCAATACTGATGGTAAAAGATCAACCTGTAAGATGGCTTGATTTTATGGTCATCAGTTTTAGATATGAAGGATTTATTATTATCCAGGATTAAGATGTCAATTACAGATTTAAGAATTTAACTACGGAAAGGAGATGCTCATGAGACGAATAGTTCTCTTTCTATTTCTTCAAATATTGGTTTTTAGCACTTCTTGTGATCGCAATAGTACAACTTATTCAACTCAAAATTCTGATACGGCACCGGCCATTGGAACCCATGGAATGGTTAGTTCGGCACATCCATTGGCAACCAAAGCGGGTCTTGATATCTTAAAAGCCGGTGGAAATGCTTTCGATGCGGCTGTTTCTATCGCAGCGATGCTCAATGTTGTAGAGCCTATGATGTCCGGAATTGGCGGTTATGGGACTGTACTAGTTTATGACGCCGAAAAGCAACAAGCTCTGTTTTTGAATTGTAGCGGACGAATTCCAAAAAACGTAGACTCAGATGTCTATCGTGCTCCAACGCCGAATTATAAAGAAAATAGACGGGGAGCAAAGGCAGTTTCCACTCCGGGAAATGTAATTGCCTGGGAGTCTATGTGGAAACGTTTTGGGTCCATGGACTGGGAAGAACTATTTGAGACAGCAATAAAGACTGCCGAAAATGGCGTGATTCTAAATGACCGGACAGCCAGGTTAATCCAAAGCGCGTATCCAAGTTTTCCTGATCATGCAAAAGAATTTTATGGTAAAGACGATGCTCCTTTAAGTGCTGGAGAGTTGCTCATCCAAAAAGACCTCGCCGATTCTTTTCGGAAAATTGCAAAACAGGGAGCAAAAGTTGTTCATGGCGGAGAGATCGGACAAGCTATTGATGCAGCCATGCGAAAAGCCGGAGGATTTCTCTCAATCGAAGATATGAAGAGCAATGAGGCTGAATGGTATGAACCTATCCGGATTGATTATCATGAATATCAGGTGATAACCGCTTCACCACCATCAACGGCTTTTCCGTCACTAATTCGATTGGGAATGATGAGTTTATATGATAACCAGGCAGTGGGTCATAATAGCTCCGAATATCTTCACAGGTTTGCTGAAGTAACGAAACACGCTTTTTGGTGTCGGCTTCGGTATGCTGGCGACCCTGAAAAAAACCCTCCACCCCTTGAAACACTTTTATCGAATGAATATTGGAGCCAGCAGATTTCAGCTATTTCGCCTGATGAGGCAAAACAATTCGTTCCTCCTACCGAATTTGCAAAAGAAGGTATCAATACAACCCATTTTGTTGTTGCAGATAAATGGGGAAATATCGTAAGTGCAACTCAAACTTTAGGTAATTCCTTTGGCAGTAGAATCATGCCGAAAGGCACTGGTATCTGGCTGAATAATTCTTTAGCATATTGCACGTTTGAACCGAAAGGCAATCCTATGGACGCTCATGCCGGACGTCACAAACTCTCCGGTGATTGTCCGACGCTAATCATTAAAAACGGTAAACCATGGGTTGCTATTGGCACCCCTGGTGGACATACAATTGGCCAGACTGTTCCTCAAATGGTGTTAAACATGATTGAATTTGATATGAATATCCAGCAAGCAATCGCAGCTTCTCGCATTAGTTTTATTGAGCCTGATAGGATTGTAGTGGAGAAAGGAATTGCAGAATCAACCCGGGATCAACTTATTAAATTAGGACATAATATCCAAGTTGTAAAAGGATTGGGAAATGCTCATGGACTTGCTATTGAATATGAGAATGGCAAACCGATTCGATTTACCGGAGGCGCCGATCCAAGAGGTGAGGGTATTGCAAAAGGCTATTAGATTTCATTTCGAAAACTCCAGTAACTTCATTGGCCTGAATTATCTAAGAATTATTATCAAGGTAAGGAAAACTAAATAAACCTAACAAATTATTTATTGATTTTGCGACCTTTATTATTTATATTGCATGTATTAATTAAACTCTTGCTCGGGTACTTAACCAGGGAAGTAATTCTGAGCGATTATGAATGCCCTGAAGAAAGGAGGTGGTCCTATTTGTAGTCACTGTATAATAGGAGCCTCCGAGGAAGCTTGTTAGCACTGGCTTCGGAAGCTCCAATAAGAATTAACCCCGCCTGTTATTCAGGCGGGGTTTTTTATGTACTTGTAAATATTAGTCTTGAATTTCTAATGTTTTTTGCTGATCATCGATTTCGAGTAAAGTGCTGGACGGGATTTCTAATCATGACGAACTTGTAAAAAGTCGAAAGATTAGAAGGACATACAATATATTGACATTTCACCCTTGACTTAACCACATTAATATTGTGTCCACAAAAATGTTGTCGACTTTTTACAAGTTTGTCATATTTTAAATTTCTTATTTAGAGGATAATTTTATAAAAATTTTTCGGGGTATCCTGGGGTCCTAATTGTCGAAACTGATTGAATGAATTTTGTTCCAACGACCGCTTTTATCTATTTTGTGTGCTACATCACTGTCGTTATGCGACAGCAATTCGCGGATAGTATAAGAATACTGTGGTTTCAAATCCGTATCAATTGGGTCAATTCAAAGCAGGGGTTCTAGAAAATTTAATTCTTCTTTTGAAATCCTGAAAATTGACGATAAAATGAAGAAGTTAATCACGGCAAATACATCGGCTGAACACTAAGAATCGTAGCCATCAACGGAGGTATGAAGTCCTTAAAACAAGACTGACTATTAAAGTGTGTTAAAGGGATAACAACAATAGAAGAAGTAATGCTTGTAAAAAATAATGACTATAGAGATCGTATTATGAAAAAGAAAAGAATCTTGATTGTAGAAGATGTGGAAGAAACATTATTCGCTCTTAAAAAGAAATTAGAATATGCCGGTTACGAAGTCTATACCGCTGCTAATGGTGAAACAGGTTGCAACTTGGCAAAAAGTTTAAGACCGGATCTGATTTTGTTAGATGTGATGTTGCCGAATATTGATGGATTTTCTGTCTGTAGATTATTGAAATTCGATGAAGAGTATGCGTCAATTCCAATTATTATGCTTACAGCAAAAAGTCAAAGCAGTGATAAAGAAATCGGAAAGCAAGTTGGTGCAAATGCGTACTTCACCAAGCCTTATAATGCCAAAGAATTGTTAGAGAAAATAGAAGAGTTAACAATCCCCGGATGGTCGCTGATGTACTGAACTCGCAGCCCGAGGGTCCGAAACTGAACGGCAGCTCATCCTCGCGGCGTCTATATCGATTTCCAGCAAAGAGAATGATCCGGTCATCAAACCAGCCAGTAGGCAGTGTCAATGAGCCACTTTTAAACTTGTGATAGTGAAACCAGTGTTAGTGACACAAGCGCTACTGACACCAGATATTCATACCGCGTCCTTTTCTTAATTAATGCATCCAGTCATCTTTAGTATCTAGCATCCAGCATCAAACACCCAGCTACGAGTCTCTAGCCTCCAGACTCGGTGTCGTCCTAAAAATGCTGACAGTTAATAATAATAGTAGATTTTTACTTTTTTATATGGTGGTATATTTACTTTAATATAAATACTTAAATACTAGTAATGATGTCAAATTTGAATGTAACTGGGTTCTGGGCAGTGTAACAGTCCATGCTGAGGAAGGGACCACTGTAAATAACTTCGGAAGTACAAAATTCAACTTCTCATGATCTTACTATTGATAAATTGGTTTACTTATTAACCGATTAACTCAAAGAATCTTAGGAAAATATTATCATTCTGCGATCGACCGATTTCCGATTGCACGAACGTCTCGAACGCAGAATCATATTAAATTGGTTATCAAAAATATTATTTTGATTATGATTAAGATCCCTATTTTAACAATTTTTCGAAAAGGCTAAAAGACCAGCATTGGACAAATTACGAAATTGAACATACTCCCAATATCAAGCACCTTATGGAAAGAGATATTAGTCAATTAAGAAGGAAAAGAATGCAGTTATCTCTCTGTACAAAATATCCAAATTAGTTATTAGAAACGCGTTTTCTGATTCTGTAAAGCCACAATACTGTAATCGTAACAAAAAATCCCAATAGAATCATCATACCGATTGGTTTGTCGGCCTTCGTTTCCATATCTATAGAAGTCCAATCTCCCATTAAGATAAAAGGCGCCCAATAAAACGGATCTTTCTTTATCCCTTTGGCGGACTTGAAATAATCGAGTTTAGCAAGGCTAAGTGCCTGCCTTTTATTGGAGCCAGATTGTAAATACTTGTAAAAGCTCTTCATAATTATTGCAGTTGATTGGTCATCCACACTCCATAAACTGGCCAGGAGACTTGGTACACCTGCATATAAAAAAGCCCTGGAAATGCCAATCACTCCCTCCCCTTTTCTTATTTTACCCAATCCTGTGTTGCATGCACTCAAGACCACTAAATCAGCATTCAATTTCATGTTAAAGACTTCATATGTTTGCAAGTAACCATCTTCTTTCGACTTGCTATTCTGAGCCAACACAATTTTGGAATATAGCGGTTGGTCATCATTGATGAGGAAATGTGTGGCAAAATGAAGAATTCTGTAATCTGCGGCATGATCTTTGAGATATTCTTCTGTGGCTTCATTTCCAACCAGAATTTTGTTTCCTGTCCCTCCAAAAGCCTTGCCAATTTCTCTTACTTCTACCTCAGAATTTGGCAGCTTTGCCAGTTTTTCTCCTCTCATAATACCCTGTGTAGATGACATTTCCGACGTTACAAGCACCATTTCCAAATCTTCCTCAGAATCAAAATCCGGATTACCAAAAGCTAATATTCCCTTATTTGGCTTTCTTGTTTTTTGCAGGCTTTTATCAACCTGATCAGGGGTCGTCACATAAGAAATTTCATATTTCTCCAACAGAAACTTGGCATTCTCTAAATCGTATTCAGTTTCTGATTTGGTAGTATCATAGACCAACATTTCAAAGGGTAAATAGTACAAGATGTCATCAGGCGCGACGATTAATTCCTTTGTATTTTGAAGCCAAGATTCTACGGGTTTGATGAGAATTTCAAACAGACGATAAGCTGGAGAAATGCTAAAGTCAGCAATTTGTGGATTAAGAATCTGAAATCGGTCTTTTCTTGCTTTATCGCTAAAAATAGGACTCAATTCTGCTAAAATAGAATGGATGCTATCCCGACTAACCGGTACTTGAGTATAATTGAAGGTGTCAGAAGTTACAACAAACAGCGACAATTCTTCCGGTCCGACGATGTATTGCAACAGAGCTTGTCCTTTTCCTAAAATTCTTTCCTGGATGTCTTTGATTGTCAGGACTTTTTGTGAGGTTAGCTGATAGTATTGTGGGTGTTGTCTTTTTAAATCTTCAACAATAGCAGCTTTTCTGATCTCCAAACCAGTTATTTGTTGATCCAATGTGAGGACCTTTTCATTATCTTTCTCGGACATAGACAATTCTTGTGAAAGCTCATTGTGCATGGCCTCAAGATTGGCGGTAATTTCATTCAATTGAATTCTTATATTTTCAGGCAACAATTCGGATAAATAATTCTGACCCTGAAAAAGAACATCTAATACAGCTTTGGCCTTATATTTATTTACATAAACAAATGCTTCATCATATTTTCCGTTCTGGGCAAGAAGCTGAACAATAGCGGGGTAGGCTTCATATTTGTCTTCCAGAAAGTTATTACCAAGTGATTCAATGTTAAGATTACTCCTAACTGAGTCATAGATTGAAATTGCGTTTGCGTAGTATGTGATTGCCTGTTGTATATTCCCCTGTTTGGCGAAGCAAGAACCTAATCCGGCTTGCGATTCCCAAATGGTTTGAACATCCTGAATCGATTCACCAATCGCAAGTGCCTCCTTCAGATATTTTGAGGCGTCATGAAATTTCCCTAAGTCCATGTGAAGCTTCCCAAGACTTTTTAGTATATAACCTTCTTGTGATTTTTCTTCAATTTCTTTAGCGATTTCAAGCGCATAATTCTGAAAAGCCAGGGCCTTTATAAATTGTTTTTTTTCCTGGTATGCTTCAGCCATGCTGGAAAGGGTTGCACTTTCTAAATATTTTAATGTGTTCATTTTAGACATTTCCAAAGCTTTATTGTAGTATTCAAGCGCTTGATCAAAACTGCCTTGATCCTTGTAAACATTGCCGATGTTAACAAGTGCTCGAACAACAGTTGAATTATTTCCGATTTTTTGGGATAAGAATAATGCCCTTTTAAAATATTCTGTGGATTTTTGATAGTTTCCCGACATTGCGTAAACAGCGGCGATGTTATTGATACAGTTTCCTTCTCGCCGTTTGTCTCCGATGTTTTTAGCTTTTTTTAATGCTTCATTTAAGTAATACAAAGCATTCAAATAGTCACCTGTCAGAAAATAAGTAGTGCCGATCATCATGGTTGAATAGGATAACATTTCAAGGTCATTTACCCTTTCGGCAATTGATTGGAGTTCCTTACTAAATTCGAGCGTCTTATTATACCTACTCGTGGAAAAATAAATATTAATTATAGAATGGTAGGCGATAGTAAATTCCGGATCAAGCTCGATTGCCTTGGACAGCAATTCTAATGCGGCATCCCACTCGTACCTTTTCAGATGGGTTCGAGCGAGACCATAATAGGCACATGCATTTTCCGGATCTTTTTGGACCATCTCGGAAAAAAATCCCATGGCAGTATCCAAATCATTGTTTGCATTATAAACTTCCGGTAGTCCTCCTCTGTAACTATACGCATCAGCAAATTTGGGATCTAGTTTGACAACTTCTTTTAACTTTTGAATTGCTCCATCATAGTTTTTCTTGGCAAAATCAATTCGAGCCAGACTATAAAGAACAGCAGGTTGGTTGATACCTTCGTGGAGTAATTTTTCAAAGTAAACCTGTGCTGATTCATATTCATTTGTAAAAATATAAGTTTCTACCAGTTTCCGGAAGCCTTCGGAAAAATCAGGCGATTTTTGGATTATTTGTTTAAACCGGGATATAGCACCGTCATAATCTCCTTCCCCTACCATTTTTAGAGCATTCAAATAATAAGTTTGACCGGAACTGTTTACCTGTGAAAAGGCAGACCCTTGCATAGACAAGGTCAAGAAAATTAACCCGTTAATCATCCCCAAAAATGCTGCTCTCAATCGTTTTACTTTTGTCATAAAATTGCAGCAAAGATGGTTTGTAATGCTTATCGAATATTCATCAAACTGGCAATACTATTCAAAGCTTCCTTGGCTTCTTTAAATCTCCTACCTTCAAAACGAATTATACTTTCAAAGGTTTGTATAGCCTTCTCTTCTTCTTTTTTCATTATAAAAGCTTTCGCGATATACCAAAGGCAATCC
Organism: candidate division KSB1 bacterium; assembly: GCA_022566355.1. Lineage (NCBI taxonomy): Bacteria > Pseudomonadati > Candidatus Zhuqueibacterota bacterium. The sequence goes on along the minus strand of JADFJB010000078.1, from coordinate 14,903 downwards.
TCTTCAATTCCAGGATTCCCGGATAAAACACTGGCACGTTCAAAATTTTGAATTCCTTTGTTAATTAACATAGCATTAAATATTCGAAATCGCCCTAAAAAATCGCTTTGCGCTTCATAAAGATAACAGATTCCCAATACATAATGGGCATAGAACAGCGAAGGGCCTGATGTGTTGCTAGAGATAAAGCTCTCCAAATCCTGAATTGATTGATTATAGTTGGATTCATGAAAAGCAGACAGGGCCTCACTCAAAGGATCGGGCAAGCTACTTCGTGTTAATAACGAAACCTCATCCAAAGATGTTAACTGATTGTACAGAATCTGATCCCCTCGAAAAAATGGTCCAACCCATAATAGGATTACAAGAACTGATGTCCCAAGTGCAATAGGAAAGAATCTCGGTTTGAAAATAAACGGGTTATAGTTAGCAACTTTTTTCAGAAATCCAGCCATTCTTTGATTGAGAGTTTCAAATAATAATTTAGGATTAAGCATCAAAGATGGAAGTTTTTCTCTCTCCCAGTATTCTTCAATTTCTTGAAAATCTTGACAATACTGTTCCACGTTATTCCTGCATGCGCCGCAGCCGGCAATATGATCTCGAATATTCGCAATTTCGGATTGAGTTAATTTTCTCCCGTCGTAATCCGCTTCTTTTGGCGCTGATAAATAGATACTATAACGAAGAAGAAGTTCGTCATCAACGGAATGTTGATTAATGTCTCTATCCAAAGAAGTCATAATTATTCCCACTTGTTGCAAAACCTTATGACACGAACTACAATTATCCGCATGATTTTTAATTTTCTGTCGTTCATTTTCATTAACCTCATTAAAGAATATTACTTTTTCATATACGCACGAACAATTATCCATTTCAACCCTTTCTTTTTTTTCATTAATTTTTCGATGAATTAAGTTCTAGATATAGAGTCGAATTAATGAAATAAAAGGTCACTTAGAATAGAATTAACCTTAATTGCTCTATGCTTCTTTTCATTTGCATCTTAACGCCGCTAATCGAAAGTCCGGTCTTAGCAGATATCTCTTTATAGTCAAGTCCTTTGGTCCTTAACATCAAAATGTTCCTTGATTTTTCAGACAATTGATCGAAAGCTCTATATAAATCGATATTATTCAATATACTCTGGCCATCGAAATCATCAGTAAGAAGTTGCAAAACTTCCGTCTTTATTTTTCCTTGTTCTTCATTAGATTTAGAAGACGTTTCCAGACTTTCTTCCCTTAACCGATATTTCTGTCTTAAATAGTCTTGCATTACGTGCAACGCTACTTTTGCAACAAAACTTTTTAATTTCATTCTGTCTCTGACCAACAAAATACTTTTAAGAAACCTTATATAAGTTTCTTGACAAAGGTCATTTACGATCTCATCATTTTTAAATTTTAGCCTAAAATAACCACGTATAAATCCCTCTAATTCTTTGCATAACATTTGAAGTGATTCACGATTTCCTGACTGGGCTTTTATTAACAGATCAGCTAGTTTCTTTTCATTTTTCTTTTTCATTGAATAGCGTTTTTAGTTTCGACCAGTAATAATATATCGCGTTTTAACTCAAAACTCTTACAAAATCGCCATTACTTGAATATTTTATGCTTTAAAGTAAAAAAAATAAGGTTTGGTTTATATTATTTAATCAAAATATAATCTTGTTTTTTGTGACCATTTGTCATCAATAAGCGACATTAACTATATAAATAACTTATTTGAGTACAGTACTAAATAATTTTAACCAAAAACAAATAATATCAACTTTGAATTGACAATTCGTAATTCCGAAAATAATAAACACCAGAATGCAGATTAAGGCTTAAAATTGGACATTAGTTTATATTAAACCTTTGAGACTAAATATGCTTCCTCCAATAAATATAGATCCAAAGACTTTTTTATATAAACATTGCTCTTTACCAGCTTTACCGACAATTTTGATAAAAATTCAAAAGCTCATCAATTCCGGGGAAGGTGACTTTACGGAAATTACTGAATTGATCCAAAAAGACACAGCCTTAACTGCACAAGTTACAAAAATTGTAAATTCGGCTTATTATAGCTTGCCTTTTGAAGTAACCAAGGTAAAAATGGCTCTTTCATATTTGGGCATTAACGAAATTCACAGGATCGTCCTTAACATTTCGATTATGAATGGCCTGGCTGACGGTGAAGAAGACTTGTTTAACCAGGTTTGGTCACATTCTCTTCATACAGCACTTTGCGCAAAAAACCTGGCTCTTAAGTACGAACCATTTCTGGATCCCGGTGAAGTTTGGACATTAGGCTTATTGCATGATATTGGTAAGTTAGTTTACCTAAAATTCTTTCCCGACCATTATAAAGCGATAAGTAAGCTGGCTGAAATGAATGGCTGCCTGTTTAGTGAAGCTGAAGCAGAATATTCATTGCCTTCAAGCGCTTATTTAGGTGGCCTTTTATGTGATCGATGGAGACTACCGCAACGAATTAAAGATGTCTGTTTGTATCACTCACTACATGATATTGACTCACTTTCCGAAAGCCAAAACTCGGCCAAACCATTTATTCGTATTGTAATTTTGAGTAATCTCTTTTCTATTCTAACCATGAACGTAATGAACCCGAAAAAGCAAGAAGAAATCAAGCAAGTAATCGCGGATATGTTATCCCTTGATAAAACCAGTTTACTGCTGTTGCTTGGCGAACTGCTAGAACTAAAAGATGAAGCTATAAATTTGATATTAACATAAACCCAATGAAGGAGATTATAATATGAATGAAAGAATTAAAAATTTTGGTGGGATTTTAAACGTCGGGATATTTGTTGGGATGATACTATTTATCAGCTCTTGTTCCATGGAAAAGTTACCCGTAGTCCCAAATGAGGATAAGGCCTTAAAGAAAATCAAAATATTAAAATTCAAAAACGTCAAACCATCCCTAAAAAAAACTATTACAGTATCCCAGGCAATTTCAGCCGATGAAGGTGGGATACTGGTATTGAATCATACACTTGACGATGAAGGTTTGGTGTATGCCAATATTTCTTTTGAAGTATTACCAAATACGATTAGTGAAGATACGGAAATTACTTTAGTTCTCGATGATGTTAGTTTAGAGTTACATTTTACCCCGGCTGGATTAACTTTTGGCCAACCGGCTATTTTGAATATTTATGCTATGGGTTTGAATCTGGAAGGTATTAATCCGAATGCAATCAGGGTTTACTATGATAATCCGGAAAGTGGTCAATGGGAAGAAATGGAGAACGAAGCAGTGACCGTAAATATTTTAACCGGATATGTTAATGTTCAAAACGTAAAAATACCTCATTTCTCTAAATATGTTGTAACCTCAGATTAACAAACCAATCTGATTATTCAATTGTTCAATTATAGGGGAGCCATGTAAACTCAAGTCCCTGTATGCTTCCTGCAACAGGGGCTTTTATTTGTTACTTGACAAGTGCCACGATGTTATGGCACTTAATAGTTACTTACTATCCTTTAAGAATTTCTTGACAGGATTAACAAGTGAAAAAGGATTTCAAAATAATAAATTAAATGGACTATTTTATTTGAAACAGTAAGAAGGTTTTGTTTTTGTCATTGATGCACAGACTTAATAAGGTTATGTGAAAAGGATATTTTAGTCATGGATTAGAATGGTTTCTTGTGGAAGTCCAAAAATCCAAAATATATCCTCCCGTCTTGACGGGATCTATTTAAAAAACAACAACTTACATAGGCTGCAATTGATTACATCTGAATGACATCAATTCGTGCATTGAATCCGGTTTGCGATTTGGAAACCTTGGCCTTAGAATTGATTTTTTGGGGGGATTTGTTTTTTGTAATTTTTTCTTACCGAAAAGAAAATTAATACAATTACAATTTATGACTTGTCCTTAAATATTGAATTGATTACATTATTATAAAAGGAGATCACTATGAAAAAAATAAATACACTCACCTTGTTTTTATGTTTATTTACAATTGTCTCATATGCCCAGGTTCCATCCCCTGAACTTCAGATTGGCGCTGCAGTTATGGCGGCCCCGGAAGCATCTCGCGATGGGGCCATGGTGCTGGGTTATAATTCTGATGGAAAGCTGGTCACGCTACGCCAAGGCACCAACGAAATGATTTGCCTAGCCGACGATCCCAATCGTGATGGTTTTAGTGTTGCCTGCTACCACAAAGCGCTTGAACCTTTGATGGCACGGGGACGAGAGCTCAGGGCCGAAGGTAAAGGTTCCAAAGAAATACTCAAAATCCGTGGGACTGAAGTAAAGGAAGGTACTCTAAAAATGCCTGCAGGACCCTCTACGCTTTATGTCCTTTCCGGAAAGAATGGAAAATATGATCCAGTTGCAGGTAAAGTAAATGATGCATTCCCCCGCTCTGTGGTTTATATCCCTTTTGCAACAACCGAGACAACTGGTCTCTCTACCAAACCTACCGGACCGGGTATGCCCTGGCTGATGGATGCCGGCACTTACCGGGCACATATCATGATCACACCACCGAGGCCTAAGGCCGGGGAAAAAAGAGTAAATAAATCTTAATAAGTGTTTTTGTATTTAGCTTAATTTCTATATTTGTATAAAATATTTCAATCGATAAGGTGACAGATCTAAGCATAAACCAAGAATCAGAGAATCTACGTCGTTATCGAAAGTCTCTCCTAATTATTAATCTGGTTATTTTATTCATTCATGATATTTGCAGATTTTAAAAATAGAAAAACTATCTATAGCTATACAGTGAGTTGACGGCTGTATGGCCTTTGAATTGGCAGATGAGCTCGTACATGTTTTGCGCAATGTCTGCCAGACGTTTTTTCGACTCTGAGGGCTTGCTATTGCCGAAATAGGTTGCATCTTCATCTTTTTCATATCGCAATCTGAGCGATGAAGAGACCGATTGAAGAGGAATTGACTGTTTTGCATCGTTTACCCAATTCTCGTCTGGATTGCCGTAAAAACATGGAGATCAAAGTTGGTCCCAGCAGCACCATTCGGGTAAGCCACAATATTTATTCGGTTCACAGCCGTCTCATTGGCGAGATCGCAAAAGTTCGATTGTATTCAAAGGTTAATAAATAATCAATCGTTTAAAATAGAATTTAATGCCCGAAATTTATATTTTCAAATAATATGTCCGGAGTATCCGTTGTATATTTAACGTGCTTTTTATTCAGCTACATCAGATTTAAGATTTGTCATCAACTGGCCAATATCCGGCACAGTTTCTAAATTCCAGATCATTTCGCCAATCTTTTCCTGGCAATTTCTCGTCATAACCGGATCAGCCAGGCTGTGAAATTTGGTCAATAGTTCTTCTTCGGACATGGGCGCTCGGTAGTCGCCTTTTGGATAATCAATCCATTTGGTAAATGATTTGCCATTCTTGAGTTGAATTTCAACATCCGCCGCTTTTAAACGAGGGAATACACTCTCGATTTTCTCATCAGCTACAACCTCAATTTTGGGCAGCATAGCACGAATATCCGGATCCATAATTTTGGCTTTACTAAATTCTTCCGGCGTAATTTTACCCGAAACCACCGCTGCGGAGATCACATATGGCAGACTGTGGTCGGCTGTTTCCTTGCTGGTTGGATTGTATTTTGTCGGATCGGCAAGGATGTCCTTGGCACGATGGGTTACTTTGACAATTACTTTTTCGACGTCCGAATGCTGCAATTGATTATCCCGCATCAAGGATAAAGTTGCGGAAATCGGGGCATGTGACAATGCTTCGACAGGAAAGGCTTTCATGGAACATTCAAGAATTCGATAGCTGTTACCCAGGCCATCGACCAAAATATCCAGATCGAATTCACCGCCGAAAGTATCGACAAAACCTTCCTTGCCTTCAAAGATCGCTTCCGGACCAACGTAGCCTTTTGCTGCTAATTGGGCAGCCAAAACACCGGATTGTACCGCCAGGGGATCCACCGTATTTTTCATCATTGTGAGATGGCCGGCAGCAACGACGCCCGGAGTAAAATTGTGACACGCCGAAATGCCAATCGCATTGACAATTTGATTTTCAGAAAGTCCATAAATTCGACCGGCAACCAGCGGTGAAACAAATTGCGTAAGGGTTGCATGGTGCCATTTTCTTTCCCGAATGCCCGGTTTTGCAAATTCGCATAATCGCTGCTCAAATTCATAAGCCAGGACGATGGCTGTTATGATTTCTTTGCCGGTAGATTTTTGAACTTCACCGGGAGACAAGGCCGCCGGAATAATATCACTCGGATGGCTCGGGTCTTCTTTCCAGTAAATATCGTTATAATCCATTGCCCGAACCATTAAGCTATTGGCTAAGGTGGCATTGAACGCCGAAGTCTTATCTCCGGAACCAATGACAGTGGCTTCCGGCGTTCCCCCTGATTCTTTTAGCACTTCGATAAATATTTCAGCATCTTCAACTTTGTAACCGCCCAAAGCACAACCAATGGTATCAAATAAGAATCGCTTTACTTCATCGACTACATTTTTCGGCAAATCTTCATATTGTAATTTCGTTGTGAATTGAGCCCATTTTCTTGAAATTGTGTCCATTGATAACCCTTACCTTTTTCGCATCAACACCCTTCGACTCCGCTCAGGGTGCTACTACAAATAATTAGCTACTAGCTTCAGCGAACTCCATTGTGCTGTTGTCACCGCCCATATCATAAGTTCTAACTTCACCTTTCCGAATCACTCTACTGATCGCTCAGGGTGCTACTACAAATAATTAGCTACTGCTTCAGCGACCTCCATTGTGGTATTGTCACCGCCCATATCATAAGTTCTAACTTCACTTCCCGAATCACTCTACTGATCGCTCAGGGTGCTACTACAAATAATTAGCTACTGCTTCAGCGACTTCCATTGTACTGTTGTTACCGCCCATATCATAAGTTCTAACTTTACCTTCCTGAATCACTCTGCCGATCGCTTTTTCCAATACCTCAGCGTGTTGCTTTTCACCCAGGTAATCAAACATCAACTTAGTTGTCAGTAACATTGCCATAGGATTGACTTTATACTGACCTGCGTATTTGGGTGCCGAGCCATGAGTCGGTTCAAACACGGCATAGTTATCGCCAATATTTCCGCTGCTGGCAAATCCTAACCCACCCACAAGTTGAGCGCTGAGATCGGATATGATATCGCCGAACATGTTGGTAGATAACAGAATACCATAATCCTGCGGATTCTTAACCAGCCACATTGTCATCGCATCGATATTTGCCTCCCACAAATCAATGCCGGGAAAATCTTTCGCAATCTTGCGGGTTTCGCGCACCATCAATCCGCTGGTTTCGCGCACCACATTTGGTTTTTCTACGACTGTTACTGTCTTGTAACCATGTTTTTTTGCATAATTAAATGCTTGCCGGGCGATACTTTGACATCCTTTTCGAGTCAACAGTCTCAAAGAAATGGCAATATCTTCTAATGGAACGTCGGCAAACCTTTTCATTTTAGGGTGTGTCGTATTTAAAACTTCCATTAATTCCGCAGGCAGTGGATGATATTCGATTCCAACATAAAGATCTTCGGTATTTTCTCTGAATACGACCAGGTCAATACCGTCACGATAATTCAAAGGATTACCCGCAAACGCTTTACAGGGCCGTAAATTGGTGTGCAGGTTAAACAGTTGCCTGAGTCCCACAATTGGGCTGCTATAAACCAGCCCTTTGTCCTGTAATTCCGGAATAAGCTCCATCTGGGCTTCTTCTTTTGGTTTGGAAGTAATGGCTCCAAACAAACAGACGTCCGTCTCTTTTAGCAATTGAATAGTCCGGTCCGGTAATGGACACCCTTCTTTGCACCAAAACTTCCAGCCAATATCTCCATATTTATATTCTGCTTCGAAATTCATTTTATTTAAAACAAGTAATGCCGCCTCCATTACCTCTTTGCCGACACCGTCTCCGGGAAGAACTGCAATTTTATACATCGTTTTTCAATGGCTCCGTATTTATAGGTTCATTTCAACTCTGATAGTCTAATCTAAATCAATCACTTAACTAATTCAAAATCAATAAAATCAGCATGGTGTAAAATGATGGCCTCCGGCGATCTTTTAAAGTCCTCCCCTTCTTTGGAATGAACCGCAGCAAGGTGTAAAACCTCTTCCGGTAAGCCATGCTTGAACCCCAAAGCCACCCCGGTAAATGGATGTCTTAAATATTTTCCATGATGACTTTTGACGACTTTTCCATCTTTTTTTTCATATTCATATAATTTCCCCACATCCGCTAACAGTGCGCCGGCAATTAAATAGTCACGATTTACAGGAGTTTTCCGCTCTGCATAAGCTTCGGTCAGGATTTTATCACAAGCAATACACATTTTGCAGACTGTTCGGACATGCTCTAAATACGTAATTTTTACATTATCCACCAGTAATGTAAATGGAATGGAAGTTATTTCCTCAGTGGTCCAATTGCGATATTCCATGGCTTCTTGCCACACGGCAATGGATTTTTCTCGAAGTTGCGGATCACGTATTTCATTAAATTCCGGAATCATTGCAAGGATGTTTTCTGACATGTTAACCTCATATTGGAATAAGAATTTTCTGTTGCAACTGTTCCGCCTGTTTGACAGTCTGAACAGTTGCTATATTTTTAAGTTTTCCGGCCCGCTATATTCACTTTCTTTTGAATTGATATGTCTCATGGGTCTTTGTTGGGACTGCTCTTCATAGATATGTGATATTAAACCAGGTACTCGTGCCATAATAAAAAAGGCGTTTGCCAACTCTATTGGAAATTCAAGCTCGCATAATAGCGCCGCAATTGCACCATCCACATTTAAAGGTAGTTTCCGATTAACAATTTCCGGTAGACTTACTTCAGCACAACGTGCAATTTTAACAAATTGCCCGGACAAATGCAAGGAGTCTGATAAATTAAAAAGCGCCACACTGCGTGGATCTTCCGTATGCAATCGATGCCCAAAACCTGGAATTCTCTTTTTATTTTCCCGATAACTTGTGATGATCTCAATGGTAGCTGATTCTGTGTTGAGTCCCTTGTCAGTCAGGCAGCTTTTGATTTCATATAAAAACTTCATGCAGCCTTCCACAGCGCCGCCATGATGTTTGTTGATGGATAAAATACCCGCAGCCAATGCAGCATTTAGCGATGCCCCGGTTGAAGCAGCAGTTAAAGCTGCTATCGTTGAAGGCGGTGTAACACCATGATCGATTGAGGAAACCAATATGGCATCCATAAGCTGGCCTATTTCTTTTGAGGGTAAATCTCCTTTGATGACCAGGTAAATAGCCTGGGAAAATGAAACCTTTCCCATTAATTCATCAACCGAGTAACCACGAATCTGAATCCGATTCGGTTCAATCTTCGTTATTTTTGTCTGCCACTTATTTTCTTCCATCGCATTTCTCTATCTTATTTAGTTTGAATGGATTTTTCGTAAGACTTCAGTTGTTGCTTCGGGGATATCATTGAAAGATTCTACTATGGTTACACCCACTTCTCGAAGCCTGCGTACTTTTCCTTCATACGTACCCCGGCCACCTTCAATAATTGCACCAGCGTGCGAAAAACGCGTGCCCTCTTTTGCGGCTTTGCCGCCAATAAAAGCGACCAAAGGCTTTGTAAATTTACCAGCCTCGATGAGATCGGCAACTTGCTCCTCTTGAGATGTACCTATTTCACCAAACAGTACTACAGCTTCAGTTTCCGGGTCCTCTTCAAATAGCTGCATGACATCAGGATGAGGAGTGCCAACAATGGCATCACCACCTACATGGACGATCGTGCTAAGTCCAACCCCGGCCTGGCTTAAATAATAGGCTATGGATGAGGTGATTCCTCCGCTGCGAGATGAAATGCCAACAGACCCCTGTTTGAACCATTTCCTGGCTGACTCTGCGCGTCCTCCAATCATCCCAAGCACTGCTTTCCCTGGACTTAATAAACCCAGGGTATTGGGGCCAACAAATCTTCCCCCCGTTTGTTTGGCTTTACTCGCGATTTCCAGGACATCCCAAATTGGTACCCGATCCGGAACAATGACAATAAATTTAATGCCGGCATCAAAAGCTTCAATAGCCGCATCTTTCACCAGGGGAGCTGGAACAAAAATGACGCTGATATCAACCTGTCCGAATTTCTCCACACATTCATCGACAGTATCATAAACTGCCACTCCCAGAACCTCCATTCCTCCTTTTCCGGGAGTCACACCGGCAATAACTTGTGTGCCATATCCCATCATCAGCTCGGTACGAGCCATGCCTTCGCGGCCCGTAATCCCCTGCACAATAACCTTGTTAGTTTGATCTATTAATATTGCCATCTCATTGATATCCAGTGGATATTCCTATTAAGCTCCATCAAGTCCTTTAATCGGAAGTGAAATATATGCACCTTTATTACCATGAAATTCACATTCAATTTCGCATGCAAGGCATTCGGTACACTTCCCTTTTTTTGCTTCCTCAGTAGTAATTGCTAAAACAGGTTTGTTGTTTTCTAATTTCAAAATTTGCGGTCCGCACGCGGTAATACATGCTTTTGAATCACAATTCATACATAATGCATGGTCGTAAGTAATCTCACCCGTTAACGTTTCAAAACGATAGGGTTCCGAAAAATCTCTTTTTACTGTTGATTTCTTTCGGCTGTCTTTAGAATAATCAAATTCATCCACAAGCGTCTTCAACCTTTCAGCGCAGAAATCAGCTGAATCATCTTTCTTGTAACCTTCCACGGGCGCCGGCAGATCTTGTGTATAATTTTCCAGAATTTCAACGGCCAGGTCTTCCTGGTTGCCTCCTAAACGGATGACGGTTGGAATGGCTAAATTTTCTTCCCGAAAAGCTTTTACCAATCCACGGGCGGAGTGAAATTGCTCCTGACTGGCCACGCCTGATCCGGAGCCAAAATAGGCTATGATATTTTTTTGAGCTAAGATAATTTTTGCAGCCCGATAGACCTTCGAAGCGGGTGGGTTACCGCTGGTGTCGGTAAAATTTGCGATCTTAAAACCGCACTTTAGTACCGCATCCATTGACATCATCGATCCACCACCACCTGCGCCATGGAATCCTATATACCTTTGACTTTTTTCAAATTCTCGCTCCAATTGAATAAAATAAAATGTGCCGCGATAGTCGTTTTTTTCAACATCATAAGCAATATGATCTAGTTTGGAAGGCGGACGGTCAAACTCCCGGGCAATCTCGATGCCTAATTCCGGATGGCGAAAAACTGCATAATCATCGACAGTAATGCGACAATCGACAGCCATCAGCCGGTTATCTTTGGTTAAGACGATAGGATTAATTTCGGCTGATCTGGCCTCATATTTCTTCGCAACTATGTACAACTTGGTTAGAATATCTGCAAGTTGGGATTGCAGTTTTCCGGATATACCAGTTTTGCGAACCAAATTACGAGCATGATGATTGCGAAATCCTTCAGCCGGATCGATACCTATAGAGCTGACTTTGTCAGGATGTTCTTGTGCAATTTCTTCGATCCCGCTACCCCCCACGCTGCTGAAGATCATCACCGGTTGTTTTTTTGAATCATCGATAATAAGGCCGCAATAATACTCAGATAGAATGTCCAATTTCTCTTCGACGAGAACAGAATCAACCTGGAAATGACTCACCTTTAATTTGAACAGTTTTTCTGCACTTTCTAACGCACTTTCCAAAGTATCAGCAAATTGAATTCCTCCCATTTTCGCCCGTTTTGTAGACCATACCTGGGCCTTTAAAACTGCGGGAAATCCTATTTCAGTGAGTATCTCTTCGACCTCATCTATACTGTTTGCCAATCTGCCATGGGGAGTAGAGATTTTGTGTTGTTTTAGTAATTCTTTCCCTTGATATTCGTGCAGGCGAGCCAATTTTATTTCCTGTTATTTTGATAAATGATCATTTAAATTTATTGAATATATTTGCTTTTCTTACTGGAAGCAAGTACTAAGATGTGAATGAATAGGCTATGAATAAATTTACCACTGAGATATTTGAACAGGACTTTGGGGAAAAGACGATGGGTAAATTGCAAGTTCAACGTGTGATTGGTTTAACAGTTCATGGCTAATTATTTTGCGCAATAGGCATTCCTTTTACAATAGTTCAGGGGAAATAGCTAATATAATCATCCATTTCCTGATGCCAGGTTAAGGGTTTTCGAACCCATTTTTCAGGGTTTTCCTGATGGACATTAACGTAATTAATTAGTAATAAAAATAATAAAAGATACTCTGTACCTTAATTGTTTTTCAATCGGGAAACTTAAAGTATATTTTTCGATTTAATGAAAAAGGAGAATTTGGAAAAGTAAATTGATAAAACTACTATTAAGCTCGTCAATATTTTTTGCAACTATATTATGTTCTGTTTCACCTGGTTTAAGTCAAGTTTGGGAATGGCTCAATCCCAAACCGCAGGGGGATGGTATCAATCAAATACTTTTTGTAAACAAGTTGACTGGATTTTTCATACCGAGGTCTGCCAATATTTACAAAACAACCAATGGTGGTGAATCCTGGGAACGTATTCCAACAGATGTAATATTTGCAAATATATATTTCGTTAGTGAAAATACTGGTTTTGGCCTCGGAAGCCATCAGTTCAACGACAGGAAATATGGTATTTATAGAACGAAAGATGGCGGGCTCACCTGGCAACAAGTATTTCAAGATTCTCCATACAGAGGACACGACATACAATTTATTGATTCTAAAATTGGCTGGGTTATTGGAAATTCTAATTTGTGGTATACCAGTGACGGTGGTGATACCTGGACCGAGCAAGCACAAGATCAATCCATCCATGATAGGGAATACGACCTTAAACTCTCTTTCAGGGATGCCAATCGAGGCTGGATAGGGGGATGGCAAAGTTTTGCCTTCAAAACACTTGATGGAGGTCAATCCTGGACACGTGACTCCACACTTGCCGCATATACCAAATTCAGTTTAGTGGATACAACGTATGGTTGGGCGAGCGGTTTAGAAAATTCAGATTACCAGTTGGTAAGAGTAATGCGAACAGAAGATGGCGGCTTAAGCTGGTTAGAAACGCCAAGTGCCATGACGGGTATTGTATACCCGTTTAGTCCTGATACATGCATTGTGTTGGCCGACGATTGGATGAACCGTGGAATTTACAAAACAACAGATGGTGGGACAAATTGGGAAATGGTATCCACCAAGAGGTACAAATCCGCTTTTTTTATTAATCAGCAAGAAATATGGTCAAGTTTAAATCATAGTATCGATGGTGGCCGGAATTGGGAAAATAAAACAGTAAACATTTTCGCTCCTGGCATTGATCGGTTAAATACTGTTGATTTTGTCGATGCAGAAACCGGTTGGGTTGCTGGTACGAATTTTCCATCTAATAAAGATTTATTTATTGCAAAGACCACAGATGGGGGGGCTTCGTGGTTTAAACAAATTTCGGATTTACCATTTGAAATTCTTAAACTTCACTTTGTCGACAATGAGGTCGGGTGGGGAATTGGCAGAGGCGGACTCATAAAAAAGACCAGTGATGGTGGTCAAACTTGGATAACGCAAGAAAGTGGGGTTTCATTTAAATTACGAGATCTTATTTTTTTAGATAGATTAATTGGTTGGATAGTTGGTGATGAGGGGTTGGTTTTAAAAACCATGGATGGGGGATTAACCTGGAATAAGGTATCAACTGGTTACACACTGCATTTTGATGATGTTTGTTTTGTTGATTCATCTCATGGCTGGATAGCTGGAAGTCCTTATATTGTTCAGAATTCTATTACAGTCCAAAACGGTATTACTCTGAATATAGAATCTGGCGTCACGGTTAAGTTCCAATTAGCAACCAGCTTAATTGTTGATGGCTCACTTATCGCCCAAGGTCTGCAATCTAATCCTATTATTTTTAAAATCGACGTTGTCCCATCTAAACTTAGGCTTAAGAAGTTCGGCACGTCTTGCTCCGGTTGAGAGATAGATACGCAAAACATCTTCCATTTCAGTATCATCGACAACTGAGAATAATTTTGATATCTCATCTTTAGATAATACTCTAATATGCTGCGGTGCGCCATCAGGAATTTTATATCCTACAAGAGGGTTTTTTGCAATGTATTCCCATCGTTTGGCTGTATTAAGTGCTGCCTTTAAATGACGTAATTCAATTCCGACGGTTGCTTCACTTAATTCTTTTCGCATTTGAACGGAATAGTCATCAATAGTCTTAATCGAAATTTCTGAAAGCCGCTTATTACCCAAAAACTTCAGGAATCTATGAAGAGTGAATTTTTCTCGTTTTACAGTTCCATATGATACAACACCTTCCTTGTATTTTAAGTATTCGGGAATGAATAATTTGAAATAGGGTGATTCCATTGGTGATTTCTCAATACCAAGTTTAATCCTTTCAACGCGAAGTTCCATTTCTTTCCGAATGCGTTCAGCAGTCTTCTCGTCAACGTAAAGCATCTTCCGAACGCGTTTTCCATTCTGATTATAGTAATCAAGTTCGTATGTTTCTTTTTTTCTTCCCTTTACCTTCCGTATCGTAGCCATACACCCTCCATGGATTTATGCATTCAATATTTCATCCACGATGGTCTTAGCCGACTTTTGCGGCTTGATCATGGATTTTAATTGAGACTCTGACAGCCTGAGTCTGTTACCGACCTAATAGACTTCAATATCTTCGTTTTCGATAATTCTGCGTAACGTCCGTATCGAAATGTCTAACTTATCGGCTGCTGTTTTCAGACTGTAAAATCTCTCCATGATTCATATACTGGATTTATGGAGGTTTTTGCAGGGTGTGGCTACACAATGATTCTTACGCGAATCGGAAATAATATTTTTATTTTGTCTTACTGAGAAGTGATCAGGCTGAAAT
>JADFJB010000077.1 GCA_022566355.1 candidate division KSB1 bacterium | reverse complement strand
TGGAGAATCTGGATCTTAATGATGTGAAACCGGGAAATTACCAGCTTGTCTGTTTTCCACTTAATATTGACAGTGATGATGCCGGGCTTGTAAGAGCGGTGTTGGTATGTAACGCAAGACTTGAGACTTGAGACTTGAGAAGGAAAATTTTAAAAATCAAGGAAAAAGGAAGATAGAAAAAATATTTACCATTTTATTGTCAACTATTTTCAGATTGTCAACTATTTTCAGGAAGACACTCTTATACTCTATACTTAATGATTTCTTTTCTAATTAAATTAATTAGTGTAATCCCAAATCAAATTAATCAGTGGTTTAACTTCTTGATACTCAGGACATAAATTCTGTTCGAACAACTACCAATATAAATTTATTTAATTTGTTGATATTTAATAGTTTATTTGTATTTTAGTACGCTTGACAACTAAAAACTTTTGTAATATATTTTCTTTCCGTTATTAAAATTAAATTAACTGAATATGAACTTAAATTAGGGCGATTGAATGACATATTCAAAGCACGATCTTTTTTCTGATTATGCAGAAAGCCAACTTTTATCATACCAGGAGGCGCCCAAAGTCCGCCTCAAAATGGTTGGCAGAAAAGAGTTCCTCGAATTCGAAGTAACAGGGAGTTATACGATAAAGGACGGTCTCGGTAATATACTTGTTGAAAACCTGGACTCCAATTTGCGATGGCGCGCCCAGGTGGATGCATTTACCCCACCTACTAACCAATATATTTTATTTGTCGTTGAAGTATTGACTAAAGTCGAAGCGAACAAAATTACAGATTCTTTGAAAAGGAAAGGTTATGATGCCTGGCATCGGCATTTTGGCTATCAAATTCATTTTAAAGATGGCAACGTATTTGAGAATTTTCGCTACCGTGTTTTTATTGGACCACTTCCAAATAAACAAGATGCCCGAGGAATTCAAACTAAATTATTGGGCAATTATCGAAGTCAAATTATTAAAGTCCCTTATCGCAAAGCCAGGGGCTTTTTAGAAATAGCAGATATCAAAATCAACAATTCTTTTCGCGGGGGTGGATATATCCGGTTGCAGCCTAATGAAGATGACTGCACAATTACCGTGTTAGGAATTTATAACAATGGGGAAAGTATGCCATATACTTTTCATCATAGCATTGAATTCCATATTGCAGATGACGGTAGGTTGTTTATGGTTGGTGAGCTTGATGTAGATGAATATGTACTGGGAGTTGTAACAGCAATTTATGATCCTGAATATCCCGAAGAGTTCTTGAAAGCATCGATTGTTGCATTCCATAGTATGGTTATTTCTAACCTGGGTATGATTCACATAAATGAACCATATGATTTTTGCCGGACTGAGCATTGTATGGAGTTTGAATGGCGAGAGTCAGTTGATTCCAAACTCAAAAAAATGTTGAAAGTAGTGAAGGGACAATTCTTATGGAAAGGCGATATTATCTGCGATGCTAGACAGCATCCACTTTGTGGTGGTCACACAGAGCATATAAATCTAATTATGAATCGTAATAAAGTACATGCGGTGTCAGGTCGATTCGATATAGAAGATAAAAATGACGAAGAATTGCCTAAGAATTTAAGCAACGAGAAAAAAGCAGAAAAATGGATTCGTTCAAGACCGAAAGTACTATGCAATTTTCGCGATAATAAAGTGGTTGGCGATTTTAAGCGTTATCGTTCTGGATTTCGTTGGACGGTAGAATATCCCCGCCAGCAAATTGAAGAATTGATCAAGCAAAAAACTGAAGAGTATATCGGTACAATTTTTGACATCATCCCGTTATTTAGAGGTGGATCCGGACGATTATTAGAAGTTGAAGTGCTGGGCAGCCATAAAAATATATTGCTGATGGGTGAGCAGGATATTCGTAATACATTGTCTGAAACGGTATTACCGAGCAGTTTTTTCCAAATAGAAGTTGAATTGGGCGTGGATGGTACACCTTCAAATTTTATATTTACTGGTGCCGGTCGAGGCCACGGAGTGGGAATGTGCCAAGCTGGTGCGATTGCTATTGCTCTGGGCGGTTACGATTTTATGAAAATCCTAAACCACTACTTCGGAAATGTAGAACTTGTATCGAAATACCCGGCTAGCACAATTGCAAGTCATTAGAAATTAACAACCGGTTTATTGACTGTTTAACTAAAATAGCGGACTAAAAATCATAGGAATACTAAATTAGCATGATAGATGAGTTTATAGCTTCAAATGAAGATTTAAAAGAGCGGGTAACTTTACTCAGGGGGTACCTTTGAGGTTGATCATTTAAAACAAAAAATATCCAGCCTGGAGCAAGAAACCCTGCAACAAGGTTTTTGGGATAACAGCCAAACTGCCCAGGGAATTCTTCAAAAAATCAGTCAAATGAAAGAGACTGTTGAAAAATTCTACCAAGTTGATGCCAAACGTAAAGATCTAGATGTATTTATCGAGTTAAACAAAGAAGGAGAGGATGGGGAGTTAATCCAAGAACTTGAAGAAAGTATTAGACTTTTGCAGCAGGAAGTTGCTGAAATGGAAGTTGAAAGCTTGCTCGGAGAGGAGGATGATCCGAAAGATGCGATTTTAACGATCCATCCGGGAGCAGGCGGTACGGAAGCCCAGGATTGGGCAGAAATGCTTCTTCGCATGTATTCACGCTGGTTGGAAAGAAAAAATTTTGATTTTCATATTATAGATAAACAAGATGGTGAAGAAGCAGGGATTAAAAGTGTTACTTTGGAAATAAAAGGGAAATTCGCATATGGTTATTTGAAAGCCGAAGCCGGGGTACATCGTTTGGTGCGGATTTCACCCTTTGATGCAAACAGCCGCCGCCATACGTCCTTTGCTTCGGTATTTGTTTTTCCTGAAGTTGAAGATGATGTGGAGATAGAGATAAATCCTAAGGATTTGCGCGTAGATACATATCGAGCCAGCGGCGCCGGAGGCCAGCATGTCAACAAAACGGATTCTGCCGTACGAATTACACATCTACCTTCAGGTATCGTGGCACAATGTCAGTCAGAACGTTCCCAGCATATGAATCGCGAAAATGCAATGAAGATATTGCGAGCACGGCTTTATCAGAAACTAAAGGAAGAAGAAGCGGAAAAACGATCTGAGATCGAAAAGAATAAAAAGAAAATTTCCTGGGGTAGTCAAATTCGGTCTTATATTTTTCAACCCTACAGTATGGTAAAAGATCATCGTACTAATGTGGAAACCGGCAATGTGCAGGCTGTTATGGATGGAGAATTGGACGATTTTATTAATGCCTTTCTATCCACTAAATAATCTTACCAAAGTGTTTATCAAACCGGAACTCTTTTGAATTGAATTGGAAGTAAATCGCCTTGTGATGTTGAAGTGGAGATTACGGTGAAAGTTCTAAGACCAACCGTTGCAGTCATTGATTTGGATGCTATTCGTTTTAATGTCAACCAGGTAAAAAGAAAAGTAGCACCAGCTGAAGTGATGGCAGTTGTAAAATCAAACGCATATGGACACGGAGACTATGAAGTAACACAAGCGGTTTTAGATTCAGGCGCATCTTGCTTGGGTGTGGCTTTGGTCGAAGAAGGGATTGCTTTACGAAAAAAAGGAATAATAGCGCCAATATTGGTTTTTGGTGGATTTTTCCCTGCAGATATCCCTTTATATGTAGAATACAATCTTCATTATACTTTAGATACAGAGAGAAATTTACAAGCATTACAGAAAATTACAGAAGAAAAGAATACATCTGCAAAAGTTCATATTAAAGTTGATACGGGAATGGGCCGTGTAGGCGTTCCAATAGCTCAAGCACTAGACTTTGTGAAAAATACTTCAAGGAATTCAAGAATTGAACTTGTTGGAATTTATACACATTTTGCTACATCAGATGAAAAGGATAAATCCTTTGCAAATCTGCAATTGCAGAGATTTATGGAATTAAACAAACACATTGAAAATGAAGGCATTCACATTCCATCTAAACATGCGGCAAATAGTGGAGCAATTCTGGATTTACCCAATTCATATCTAGATTTGGTCCGACCTGGAATTATGCTTTATGGTTACTATCCTTCACCGGAAACCAGTGAATCTATTCTTATCAAACCGGCTATGACGTTGAAATCGAAAGTGATTATGGTGAGAAATATCGATAGAGGAGTAAGTGTAAGTTATGGTAGGAAGTATATTGCCAGGCAGGAAACTTTTATTGCGACCATTCCTATTGGGTATGCAGATGGCTATAATCGACTTCTTTCCAATCGTGCCAAAGTAAAAATTCGAGATCAGGTTTACCCAGTTGTCGGCAGAGTTTGTATGGACCAAATATTAATAGATGTAGGTCCAAATTCAAAAATCGATATCGGTGACGATGTTATTCTCTTGGCGCCCAATGAAGGCGAAGATGTTCACATGAACAATTTCTGTAAGATTTTACAAACCATTCCTTATGAAGTGAGTTGCCGGATTTCCGAAAGAGTGCCACGAGTGTATGTCAATTAATTTTAAATATTACGAAGCGAAAAGTAAGACCAGGAGTAATCATTGCAGGTACCTGAGAATCTTGATGAACTAAAAAAAGTCCGTTTTACAAAGCTGGAAGAGATACGGAAAATGGAATTCGAACCGTACCCATACGAATTTGACCGTACTCACAATTCAAAAGAGATCATAAATCGTTTCGCCGAACTCGAAGACAAAATTGTAAGTGTATGTGGGCGGATTATGAGTTTACGGCGTATGGGCAAAGCTAGTTTTTTTCATATCGCGGACATGTCCGGACGTATTCAAATTTATATGAAACAAGATGGGGTTGGAGAGAATGTCTATGGGATGTTCCGGAAAATGGACATTGGTGATTTTGTCGGTGTTACTGGAAAAGTAGGTAAGACAAAAATGGGTGAGGTTTCCGTTTTTGCATCCGGGTTTGAGCTGTTGTCAAAAAGCTTGCGCCCTCTTCCAATCGTCAAAGAAAAAATGGAAGAAGATGAAAAAATTGTATTCGACAAATTTACAAATATAGACTTACGATATCGGCAACGCTATGTGGACCTGGTGGTCAATCCGGATGCAAGAGATGTTTTTATTACTCGCACAAAGGTTATAGATGCAATGAGGCATTTCTTAAATTCGAAAGGATTTTTAGAAGTAGAAACCCCGATTTTGCAGCCCATTTATGGCGGCGCATCGGCTCGCCCATTTGTAACACATCACAACACTTTAGATGTTGACTTGTACTTAAGGATTTCCAACGAGCTTTATTTAAAAAGGCTTATTGTTGGAGGTTTTGATGGCGTTTATGAAATCGGCAAGACATTTAGAAATGAGGGCATGGACCGCTTCCATAACCCGGAATTTACATCCATGGAACTTTATGTGGCCTATGAAGATTATTTATACATGATGGATTTAGTGGAAGCGATGATAACATTTATCGCACATGAAGCCACCGGTAGTACAAAAGTTCAGTTTCAAGGACAAGAAGTGGATTTATCCGTAAAGTGGAAACGGATTCGAATGTTAGATGCAATCGAAGAAAAAACCGGTTTTAAGTTATCCGGCAAAGATGATGCTGAAATACGGGCAATTGGCAAGAAGCTTCATATTGATGTGAATAAATTCCCGAATAAAGGCAAGATTATCGACGAAATATTTGGAGAATGCGTAGAACCGGATCTTGTCGATCCAACGTTTGTGATTGATTTTCCCATAGAAATATCACCCCTTGCCAAAAGGCATAGAGAGAATCCAAAATTGGTTGAAAGATTCGAGCCATATATTTTCGGCCGTGAAATCGGGAATGCATTCTCCGAATTAAACGATCCTATCGATCAGCGTGGCCGTTTTGAAGCGCAACAGTTGTTAAAGGAACAAGGCGACGATGAGGCCCAAGTTCTGGATGAAGACTATATTCGTGCATTGGAATATGGCATGCCGCCTACAACGGGGCTGGGTATCGGCATTGATCGATTGGTCATGATGTTAACGAATTCACCGTCTATTCGTGATGTGATTTTCTTTCCACAAATGCGTCCTGAGGAATAAATGAATTGTAAAACTTAAGGCTGAGATTGATCGAATGTCGTACGAATTTTTTATCGCGAGAAGATACTTTAAATCAAAACGTAAAACCGGCTTCATTTCACTAATTACTTATATTTCAATTGGTGGTGTAACTATTGGCGTTGCTGCCTTGATAATCGTTTTGTCAATTATGAATGGATTTGAAAATGAAGTTCGTGAGCGTTTCTTAGGGTTTGATGCCCATATTCGCTTGCAGGCTTTTCACAACCAGGGTATCAAAAATTATGAGAATTTGTTAGCTCAGGTTGAGAAAGTGGAACACGTTGTTGCTGCCGTTCCGTACATTACGGATAAGGCAATGATTAAAGTCGGGAAAAGTACAGAAGGTATTTTGATCAAAGGTACCGATCAAAATCGGATTGCTGATGTAACAGATCTTGTGGCTAACATTGTTTACGGTGATTTGGATTTGAGCGAGAAAGAAGTTGAGTATAGTAGAAAGCCTCTTCCTGGAATAATCTTGGGTAGACAATTGGCCGATCGTTTGGAGGCGTTTGAACTTGACCAAAAGATTATTGTGATGAGCCCAAAGGGAGTTAAGCTACCTTTTGCAATGCCCAGTGTTAAGGTGTTTCGACTTACCGGTCTTTTCGAAACCGGTATGTTTGAATTCGACAATGCGGTTGGCTTGGTTTCTATAGAAGCGGCTCAGAAGCTTACGAAAATGGGGGATCAAGTTCATGGAATAGAAATTAAATTGGATGACATGGATCAAGCCTCGGCTGTTTCGAAGAAGTTGGACAAAATTCTCGGTTATCCATACTATACCATAACCTGGTTTGAGATGCATCGCAATCTCTTCTCGTGGATGAAGTTAGAAAAACTGGCCATGTTTGTCATATTAAGTCTCATCATTATGGTTGCAGCTTTTAATATTGTTAGCAGTTTGATCATGATTGTCATGGAAAAAACCAAGGAGATCGGGATTTTAAAATCAATGGGCGCAACCACCAAAAGTGTGATGAAGATTTTTATGATCGAAGGATTGGTAATCGGTGTGGGTGGAACTTTGACGGGCGGAATTTTGGGATACCTGGTCTGCTGGTCGCAATTAAAATACGAATTTATTTCGCTGCCTTCGGATATTTATTTCATTAATTTTTTACCCATTCTAATGGAAACAACAGATTTTATATTTATCTCGGTAGCATCTATCGGTTTATGCTTTCTTGCGACGATATACCCTGCTTTGCGAGCCAGTAAATTAGATCCCGTATTAGCAATCAGGTACGAGTGATGGAAATAATTGTCAATGCTGTAAATATTCACAAGAACTTTATGCTGGGAAAGCGGGAAATCCCGGTATTAAAAGGAATCGATTTAAAAATCCACCGGGGTGAATTGTTAGTCATTGTGGGACCTTCGGGAGTAGGGAAAAGTACACTGCTCCATATTTTAGGGGCGTTAGATCGACCGTCATCCGGCCAGGTTTATATATCGGATACATTGATTTTTGAAAAGAGTGACAAGGAATTAGCCAATTTGCGGAATCGGACAGTAGGGTTTGTATTTCAGTTTCATCATTTGTTACCGGAATTTACAGCACTAGAAAACGTTGCAATGCCGGGTTTTATTGCCGGCCATTCTCGAAAATCCTGTTTGAAAAAAGCAGAATCTTTGCTGGCGGAATTTAATTTGCAGGATCGAATTGATCACAAACCAAGCGAACTATCAGGAGGTGAGCAGCAAAGAGTAGCCGTTGCTCGCGCGCTTATGAACGATCCCCATATTATTTTGGCCGATGAACCTTCCGGCAATCTTGACGTAAAATCTGGAGAATTATTGCATGATTTATTGCTTAAACTATCCACCGAGAAAAACCAAACAATTGTAGTGGCTACTCATAACCTGGAATTAAAAAAAAGGGCTCAACGGGTAGTAGAAATGTATGATGGTACCATTCATAGTGATTACAGAGTGAACTAATGCTTTGCCAAAGATGTTTTAAGAAACAAGCAAGCTTAAAAATTTCAAGGAATTATGAAGGAAAACAAATCGAATTAATGATTTGTAAAAGTTGTTCCAAAGGATATGGACTTGAAGTAACCATATCGAATTTACCTCATGTATTTACAGGAATCATCTCTAGTATATTAAAACATAAACAAGAAGAACCTAGTCTAGATGATGAAAAATCAAAAAGCCGGTGTTCAGCGTGTGGATATGATTGGCAAGATTTTCGTAAAACAGGATTACTTGGATGTGATTCATGCTATGAGTCATTCAAAGACAAGATTTTAGTATTGCAAAAAAAAGTTATCAAAAAAAGTCAATTAGATTCAAAACCATATATTTCAAATAGAACAGGTTTAAAGAAAAATGAAAAAGCCATTTTGAAAAGGGCTTTGGATAAAGCAGTGGATAGAGAGGAATACGAGAAGGCAGCAAAGATTAGAGACAGAATAAATCAACTTGAAAAAAAAATGATGAAAAAAACGGGTAAATTATTACAAAATTGATAATATTTAATATCTTGTTTGATTTATATTTGCATTGATTTTAAAATTAAGTTAATTTGATTACGGCAATTATTTATGAACTGAATCGATTATTATTCGATTAAGTCTTTATATTTAAAAAATGTTACGTATAGATGACATATTAGAAAAACCGGTTCCATGGCTGGAATGTACAGGGTTAAACACGGATGTGGTTATCTCCAGTCGTTTACGATTAGCCCGTAATTTGAAGCAATTCCCGTTTCCCAACAACTCGCAAGTTAAAGTACTTGATGATATCGTCAAAGAAGCCAGGCAAATTTTTCAATCTAATTCCGAATTTTTAGATTGGGAATTTAGTTCATTAGATCTATTTACTTACAGTGAAAAACAGGTATTATTGGAAAGGCGATTTATTAGTCCTGAATTTGCAAAAAAGACAAACCATGCTGCAATTTCGATAGATGAAAGTTGCAACTTCTCAATCATGATTAATGAAGAGGACCATTTTAGAATTCAGATTTTGGATAGTGGAATGGATCTGGAAGTGCTATGGCAAAGTCTGAATTTAGTTGAAGAACAATTAAATCAAAATATTTCATTCGCCTATGATTCACAATTCGGATATCTCGCTTCGAATCCACTCAACTCCGGCTCCGGACTACGTGTTTCTGTATTGTTGCACCTGCCGGCTCTTAAAATCACAGGTGGATTAGGGGCGATTATGAATAGAGCAATATTTTCAGGGATGATGGTGAATGGTTTTTATGGAAAAGGACAAGACGAAACAGGCTATATTTATCAGATTTACAATAATTTAGCCATAGGATGGAATGTCCCGGAACTGCTCCAAATCATTATCAAGATAGTTCGCCGAGTTGTCGATAAAGAACAAGAAGCCAGACAGAAATTACAGGAATATAGAAAAAGAATTGATGTGGAAGATAAAGTATTTCGGTCTTTGGGAATTTTAGAAAGGGCGAGAAAGTTAAGATCTCGGGAGTTTATGGAGCATTATTCAAATCTAAAATTAGGTACTTCATTAGATATTATAACAGAAATTGATTCTGATATTTTGCAAGAATTGCTCCTGTGGGTTCAGCCCGCCCACTTACAATATTATTTTGGTGACGAAATGTCATTAATGGAACAAGAGATATTTAGAGCGGAGATGGTACGTTCAAGATTAGGACTCTAATGTATCGGAATCTGGTTGCTGGAGACAGAATATGAAAAATAATTTTTCAAGTCGAGTTCAGATGGTCATTCAATTTGCTCGCGAAGAAGCAATGCGGCTTGGCCATGATTATATTGGTACCGAACACCTTCTCCTAGGCTTATTGCGTGAAGGAGAAGGAATCGCTGCCGAAATCTTAAAAAATATTGGGCTTGATCTTGAAGAGTTAAGAAGTGCAATTGAAGATACTGTACGATCTTCAGGGGATACAGCGACGATTGGAAATATTCCATTTACAAAACGGGCTGAAAAAGTCTTGAAAATGTCCTATATGGAGGCTGATCGATTTAAATCTGACATCATAGGTACTGAGCATTTGTTATTAGCCCTTTCGAAAGAACGGGATGGCGTTGCAGCTCAAATTTTGATGAGCTTTGGAGTAAACTACGATACGATTCGTCAAGAACTTGAAAATATTATTAAGGGAACACCTACAATGCATGAAGAAACGACAAAAAAATCGAAGACTCCCGCACTAGATCATTTTGGAAGAGATTTGACGGAGCTGGCACAAAAAGAAGTTTTGGATCCAATTATTGGAAGAGATGATGAGATCCAAAGAGTCGCCCAGATTTTGAGTAGAAGAAAGAAAAATAATCCAGTTTTGATTGGCGAGCCGGGTGTTGGCAAAACCGCCATTGCAGAAGGATTAGCGCTTCGAATTGTCAGTAAAAAAGTTCCTAGAGTTTTGCATAACAAACGTGTTGTAACACTCGACTTGGGAGCTATTGTCGCCGGAACAAAATATCGCGGCCAGTTTGAAGAAAGAATAAAAGCAGTCTTAACCGAATTGGAAAAATCTCGAGATACCATATTGTTTATTGATGAATTGCATACCATCGTAGGCGCCGGTGGCGCATCTGGATCCCTCGATGCTTCTAATATGTTTAAACCTGCATTGGCGCGAGGTGAATTACAGTGCATCGGTGCAACAACACTAGACGAATATCGTCAGTTTATCGAAAAGGATGGGGCGTTGGAACGAAGATTTCAGAAAATTATGATTGATCCCCCGAGCCTGATTGAGACAAATGAAATACTTAACGGTTTGAAAGAAAAATACGAAAAACATCATCGTGTCAAGTACACCAAAGAAGCCCTTGATTCCTGTGTCTTAATGGCAGATAGATATATCTCCGATCGATATTTACCTGATAAAGCCATAGATGTTCTGGATGAGAGCGGCTCCATGGTACACCTTGCGAATGTTGTCGTTCCGAAAGAGATCCTGGTCCTTGAAGATAAAATCAAAGATGTGCGAAAGCAAAAAGATGAAGTTATCAAAGATCAAGCATTTGAAAAAGCTGCTGAATTAAGAGACCTGGAAAAGAAACTAAATCAACAATTGGAAGCTGCCAAGCTTCGCTGGCAAGAAGCTGAGGACGAAATTGTCGGTACTGTTGATTTAGAGGATGTGGCAAAGGTCATCGCTATGATGACAGGTATCCCTGTCGCTCGTGTTGCGAAAACCGAATCTCAGCGTTTATTGGATATGGAAAATCAGTTAAAGCATAAGGTTGTTGGACAGGATGATGTACTACGAATGTTATCTAAAGCAATACAACGAACAAGAGCAGGTTTAAAAGATCCTCTCAGGCCAATCGGTTCATTTATGTTCCTCGGTCCTACGGGTGTAGGCAAAACTCATTTGGCTAAAGTTTTGGCAGAATATCTTTTTGAGGATGTTAACGCTTTAATTCGAATCGATATGTCTGAATTTATCGAGAAATTTTCAGTTTCCAGACTCACTGGCGCTCCTCCCGGATATGTGGGATATGAAGAGGGCGGTCAATTAACAGAGAAAGTACGCCGCCATCCATATTCAGTCGTTCTTTTTGATGAAATCGAAAAAGCCCATCCCGATGTCTATAATATTCTTCTGCAAATAATGGATGATGGCAAACTCACTGATGGACTTGGCCGGAAAGTAGATTTTCGCAATACAATTTTAATTATGACTTCAAATATTGGCGCCCGGGATATTAGTAAGGGAAGTAAAATTGGTTTTAGTAAGAAGGATGACAAAGCCGATTATTCTTTCATGAGCGACAAAGTTCTGGAAGAAGTAAAGAAATATTTTAATCCGGAATTTTTAAATCGCTTGGATGAAGTTGTGGTCTTCCATTCGTTAGACAAATCGAGTATGCTAAAAATTGTTGGCATTGAATTGGAAGAGGTTATGAAACGGATTGAAGATCGGAATATGGAAGTTTCATTGACCGATGGATCTAAGGAATTTCTCGTTGATAAAGGATTTGATCCGGTATATGGAGCACGTCCGTTAAAGAGAACCATCCAAAAATTTTTGGAAGATCCTTTTGCTGAAGAATTGTTGAAAGGAAAATTTCAAGACGGAAGCCATATTCAAGTTCGCAAGAAAGGGGATAGCTTGGAATTTTTAGAAATCGGACGTAAAGTAGTCGATGAGGACCCTAAAGGAGAAAAAATCGAAAAGGTTTAAGCTCCTGTCGTAGTTTTATTTGATTCAGTATTGAAAAATCCCGATTTTATAAATCGGGATTTTTTGTTTTTATTCTAGAATAAAGGTTAAACATGTTAAATCAATCAAAAGATTTAAACATCGTTCTGGACTATTCCAATGTTTTGGTGGATAATATTGGTCCAGAGCATGGCCTGGATAATTCAATTTTTGAAAATGAAGATCAGCTAAAGGGCATTCACAATAATTTGATTTTACAGCGTAAAAACGAACGGATGGCTTTCCTGGATTTGCCTTTCAATCAGAAAATTGTGTCGGATATTCTAACTTATGTTGAAAATAATATAGATCGATTTGATTACTATGTGCACTTGGGCATTGGCGGCTCTGCACTCGGACCTATTGCTTTGCAATCAGCCTTAAGTCACCAATATTATAATTTACTTGATTCGGAAGTACGGCAAGGACACCCGAAAATCATATTTTTGGATAATATCGATCCGGATACAACCAGTGAATTGCTGGATGTGATTGATGTGAGTAGAACCTTATTCTGTGTAGTTACTAAATCCGGGGGAACTGCTGAAACCTTGTCCAGTTTTTTGTTTTTTCTGGAGCGCGTGAAAGACAAAGTCGGATCAAATTATGCTGAGCACTTTGTCTATATTACCGATCCTGAAAAGGGATTCCTCAGGAATCATGTGAATATTGAGAATAATCCTTCATTTGAAATCCCTCCTTTGGTTGGTGGACGGTTTTCAGTGTTTACGCCGGTAGGACTTTTACCAGCAGCATTTGCGGGTATCGATATTGGTGCTTTACTCCAGGGTGCAGCTGCAATGGTAGATCGGTGCAAGGAGTCTTATTCAAACCCGGCTTTTTATTTTGGATTGATCAACTATCATTTCTACTTAAAAGGAAAAAGAACAGCGGTGATGATGCCATATTCTGACGGGCTTTATCGCATTGCCGATTGGTTTTGCCAGTTGTGGGCTGAAAGCTTAGGTAAAAGAAAAAATATTGATGGTGAGATCGTTGAGATTGGACCGCTACCTGTGAAGGCCTTGGGAGCGACGGATCAACATTCTCAAGTCCAACTTTACATGGAAGGTCCCAACGATAAAGTTTATATTTTCATGGAAGTCGGTAATCATGAGTCGACTGTTCAATTGAATTCTCCATTTTCTGATTCCAAAGATACCGAATATCTGAACGGAAAATCGATAAATCAATTAATCCATGCTGAGAAAAATGCTACAGAATTGGCATTGACAGAAAATTACAGACCGAACATGACCTTTAAGCTTCACTCTGTTAATCCATTCGTCGTTGGCCAGCTTTTGCAATGTCTGGAAATAGCTACAGTAGTTGCGGGTGAATTATTTCAAATCGATCCGTTTGATCAACCGGGTGTGGAGGCTGGTAAAATTGCAACCTATGCTCTTATGGGCAAACCCGGGTTTGAGGAAGAAAAGAACAGGATAAATCAAAAATTAATGGCTAAAACGAATTACTCAGTTTAAGCATTCCGATTCATTAGCCCCAAAGATTATGTCTCAAATCAATCTAAAGCAGGCACAAGACTATTGCCGTAAATTGGCACTTTCCCATTATGAGAATTTCACAGTTGGATCATTCTTACTGCCCCCGAAATTGCGTCAACATATTTACAATGTATATGCATATAGCCGAATTTCCGATGATTTAGCTGATGAACATGGCTCACCACGGGAACGCCTTAAAAATTTAGAAGATTGGGAAAAGAAATTGATTGCATGTTATAAAGGTGAAAATCACCATCCCGTTTTTGTAGCGCTTCGCCAAACAATCGATGAATTTTCCATTCCCGTCGAACCATTTCAAAATCTGCTTGTAGCCTTTAAACAAGACCAGGCCATCAAAAGATATGACACGTTTGACCAACTGCTTGGTTATTGTGAGAATTCGGCGAATCCCGTTGGCAGAATTTACCTATACCTATTCAAACTGGCATCATCGGAAAGATTTCACTACTCAGATCAAATTTGCACTGCTCTGCAATTGACTAATTTCTGGCAGGATGTAAGCATCGATTTTCAAAAAAAACGCATTTACATTCCTTTCGAAGATTTAACCAGGTTTAACTGCATTGAACAAGATCTCCAAACAAAATCGGCAAGTCCACAGGTGAAGGAATTAATCGCTTTCCAGGTGGATCGAACACAGCGAATGTTTAATGAAGGGAAAAACCTATTGAAATTAGTGTCGAATCGACCCAAATTTGAAATTGCACTATTTATCCGAGGCGGTGAATCGATTCTCCGGAAAATTCGTCAACAGGAGTATGATGTCTTGAATTCGCGGCCGGTGATAAATAAAATTCAAAAGTTTAATTTAATTTTGAAAACGTTGATATCTAAGGGATCAATACCTCAAATGGGAATAGAAGAGAAATCGAAAATTCAGCAGGAAATTGAGTTAATAAGGTGAGCCAATTGACTACAAATAAACAAGACCTATCCGAATTGACACTCGACAAAGCATACCTCTTCTGCCGTAATTTGACCAGAAACAATGCCAAAAATTTTTACTTAGCTTTTCAAATTTTACCCTGGATAAAAAGGCGATCGATCTACTCGATTTATGCGTTTTGCCGCTGTAGCGATGATTTAGTCGATGATCCTGCTATTAAAGACCGGGCTGGTTTATTAGAAAAATGGAAAGTTGATCTTGCAGCTTGCTATCGAGGAGAGATTAAAAATGATCCGATCTTTGTGGCTCTCTACGATACCGTTAAACGTTATTCTATCCCTAAAAAATATTTCCTGGAATTGATTGAAGGTATGGAAATGGATATTTCCGTCAATCGTTACGAGACTTTTGATGAATTATATGAATACGCCTATAAAGCGGCTTCCGTAGTGGGACTCATTTTGATTGAGATATTTGGTTACAAAAACTATATGACCCGGGAATATGCAAAAAATTTGGGCATTGCCATGCAGCTAACCAACATCATTCGTGATGTGAAAGAAGACGCCAAACGTGGCCGGATTTACCTGCCCAGGGAAGACATGAACCGGTTTGGTTATTCTGAGAAAGATTTGTTCGCAAATGAATACGGATCGAAATTTGTTCGGTTGATGGAATACCAGGTTGCACGAGCAGTCTTCTACTATCAGAAAGCAACCAGGTCGATTCCCCCGGAGGATCGCAACCTTCTTACATCCCCGGAAATCATGAAAAATATTTACTTCCATCTTTTGAATGAAATTGTAGGAAAGGGCTACAATATATTTCACAACCGAATACAATTCTCAAATCTCACCAAACTATTTATAGCAGTCAGAACCTGGTTCAGAATTCAACTTCAACAGCAATGAAAACTGTTCTGGTTTTGGGTTCCGGATTAGCTGGACTGACTACAGCTGTTCATCTTTCCGAAAAAGGATTCAAAGTCACAATCTTAGAAAAACGGCCATTTGCCGGTGGCAGAACCTATTCGTTCACCCGGGATTTTTGGCCGGAAAAGATTGATAATGGCCCGCATGTGATGTTAGGCTGTTATAGTGCCTTATTAGAATTACTGGATCTCGTCGGAAGCGTGCATTTGCTGGATCCCCAGTTAAAATTAAATATCCAATATTTATTTCCAGGTGCAAAATCCACGAGTTTATCTGCAAGTAGTTTACCGGCGCCATTCCATTTCCTTTCCGGATTGGTGCGTTTCTCTGCGTTTAATTGGCGGCAGAAGTGGAATTTAGCAAAGGCATTTTTTAAAATTGCGTTTATGTCAGAACATGATAGCCTGGATGAACTTACAGCAATTGAGTGGTTAAATAAAAATAGCCAGGATGAACATTCGGTACAATTATTCTGGCGGCCAATGGTCCTGGCAACATTGAATGAAGAACCGGAAAACGTGAGTTTTTTGCAACTCTTTCGGGTTTTGAAATTGGGATTTCTCAAAGGCAAAAATGCAAGCCGGATGATTTTAATTCCACGAGGTTTAACCGAGACCCTTATCGAGCCGTCAATTCATTGGCTGGAAAAGCGCAGTTGCAAATTACTATACAATCATAGGGTGGATGAAATCAAGTTTGAGGAAGAGTGTAATAAGATCACCGTCGAAACCAATAAAGGGCTTTTTAAGGAATTTGATTATTGGGTCAGTGCATTACCCTTTAATCAAATAATTCCCCTGTTAAAAAATTCGAAGATAAAATTAAAAAATGTCATAAAGATCGAAAGTTTTTTCGGCAATGCAATTCTTAACCTTCATTTTTGGTATCCGGAAAGGCTAATCTCGGAATCCTTTGCGAGTCTTCATGAAGTTCAATCGCAGTGGTTATTTGTCAATCAAAGGTGTCAAAATTTAATTCATCATACCCTGGTCATAAGCAGCGCCGATCAACTATTGGAGCAACAGTCAAAAGACCAGTTAAGCCGAATTTTGTTAGAAGAACTGAAGTTAATTTTCAGTGAGTTTGATCCGGATAAAATTAAAAAGTATTACCTGGTAGTGGAAAACAATGCCACCTTGGTTTGCAGTCCCAATGTTGAAAAACTGAGACCTAAACCAGGCGAAATTTTTGACAGGTTTTATATTGCAGGAGATTGGACCCAAACCGGTCTGCCGCCAACGATGGAAAGTGCGGTTAGGAGTGGTAAGATGGTGGCGGAGGAAATAGAGAAAAGGCTGTATGCAAATTTGCAGGGAATTGTGTAAAAATTGTGTTTTGAATCAACCAAATGTAATGCAAATCCTAAATTATAATTTTGAATTTCTAAACAAATCACAATAACGAATTTCGAAATGACGAAACGAAACCTGAATGATTTGAATATTTGATTTTTAGAGTTTCGATATTGTTTCGAATTTCGATATTTGGATTTAGTATTTAAGAGCACACCTTATCGCCAAAACTATACCCAAGTATTATTAGGAAGTTCTACTCCTTTTTATTCGTTGAAAACTCTTTTTGTAATTCCCTTACACTAATTGTCTTGATACTGGTTTTGAAATTCAATTTTAGGCCACAAAATGCATAAGTTGCCCTTAGCATAAATCCAGTTCTCGAATCCTGCACTTCGCTATTTTGGAAGGTTGCCCAGTGTGGTGATTCTTTGAGACGAATATTTCGTCCTACAGAAGCGATGAATCTGCGATTTTCCATTCTAGTAAATCCTGCCATACCCTGGGTAGGATCGGCAGGTATCCATTCATATCCAGGAAGATAAAATTCAGCCCATAGGTGATTTTTGAGTTTATCGTTTTCATCCAACCGAAAACCGGCAACCATCCGTGCCGGAATTTTACTTGCTCTACACAAAGCTACAAACAAATCCGAATATTGGCCACTATCGCCATAAAGTTTCTTTAATGCAATTTTAGCGCCCCTGCCGGTTTTTGGAAATCGAAATTTCATATTTTTATTGACCCATTGAAAGATCAATCTGGCTTTTCGGTACGGATTGTTTTCTTCTGCAATAATCTCTCTGGCTTTAAAATAGATTTCAGGCGTCAGTTCGATGAAAGGTTCGGATTTTGTATATAACAAAAAGAGGTTCTCAGTTTTATCGTATTCTCCAATATTCTCCTCATCAATAATAGCCACAAGTTCGGCGCTCTCAATTGTGAGTTTCCGTCGAATAACAATATTATCCTGATTGCCAAGTTGATTAGTCAAATTCCAATAAAATATTTTATTACCATTTTCAAAATCTGTAGTGATATCATTGGGCAGCGGCCCCTGGATTTCCAAATCTAAAATGGTTTGGTTAGGTCTTTTAATGATGCCGGAAGACCAAACATGCAGCTGTGGAGGGGACAGGGCTGGTATGCCTTTTTTTAGATGATTTCGTTTTAATTGATCTCCTTCAAATACCTTAATTATTGATATCCTCGTGATTAATTCTGCTTCTATGAGGATTGGCTTTAAGGCAACAATGGGTGGTGTCTCAGGCTCTTGAATTTCTTCTTGTTCAGATCTCACTAATGGAATTTGTTGTGTTTGCTGAGCACAGCCATAAGCTAAAATAAGTATTATTATTCTTATTGAAAGTTTCATTATTTTTCCCAAAAGGTTATGATTCAACTAATTATCGACAATGATTTTATTTTCTTCATAAGAATGAATAAGCAACAATTGAATTTGAGACAAAATTGGATCAAAAATCCTAAATCAGAATAGCTAATTTCTAAAATACTAGAATTTCAAACAGAGATGATTCGTTTAGTGAGTAACAGGAATAATGGTTAAAAATAAATGAAACTGGCAAGGCTTAAAAACGCTTGCATTTTGCTCAAAACCCTTTTAATTTTAGTGACGTTTTTTTGGCGGTTTAGCTCAGTTGGCTAGAGCAGCGGAATCATAATCCGCGTGTCCGGGGTTCGAGTCCCTGAACCGCCACTTATCATAAGCCCCTGAATGATTAGAATTTTCGGGGCTTTTTTGTTTTGAGATTGGCCGTTTAATTCGATGATTTTAGGCGAGGTGGCAATAAAGGAGATCAAAGATAATAGAAAAATTCTTCTAGGGTTATATCTGCCTGTCGGAAAACGTTTGCTATCGTTCCACGCGGTAAGTCTTTGGTGTGAATGGGGACTGTAACCTTTGGTTTCAATTCAATTGAATGAAGTGATCTGGCATGGCTGCTCGTTTGGTGGTGGATATAAAAGCCAGAGCGTTGGAGCGCTTAAAAACTCTAAGTTTTGAGTAGTTTAATGAATTCCTCAACAGTCGAGTCTGCTTGACGGAGAATACTTTTAAGTGTGCCTTTTTCAAATCTTTGTTGTGAAATGGTACGGTGACAATTTTTTTTGCTCTATCTGGATGTATATATGACCGGTGGCTGCCAGTTTGACGTTTAAATACAAATCCGGCTCTTTCCAAAGCACGGAT
Source organism: candidate division KSB1 bacterium (assembly GCA_022566355.1). Taxonomy (NCBI): domain Bacteria; kingdom Pseudomonadati; species Candidatus Zhuqueibacterota bacterium. The sequence goes on along the minus strand of JADFJB010000077.1, from coordinate 4,035 downwards.
TATTTTTTTGGGGTAATAGCGGGAAGCTGGTGGGTCATTTAGAATGAGACGGATAACCTCTGAACTCGAGGCTGCTCTTTTTTAAAGAAGTCTTGCGGGATCGGGAAATTCTCGGCTTTAAGCGTTTCAATATAGCACCTAATGGCATCTTTAGCCATAGAGATGACTTCGTCTAAAGTATCTCCTTCAGTAGTCAAACCGTCGAGTGCTGGCACACGAGCAAGATAGCCACCTTCTTCAGCTGGCTCGATAATAACAGTATATTCATATTGTGTCACGTGGATGAACTCCATTCTAAATGTTATGAGACTTATTTAATTTGAATATAACAAATTTTGATGGTTTCAGTCAAGAAATAAAGGGGATGATGGATTTTAGGGTAGGGGACAAGGATATTGCTCAAGAGGCTCCTGAAATGCCTCCTTTTTTGTTTGGGTAATACTTGTGTAATTTTAACATATTCATACTAATGATGTTAAACCCTTTAGCAAAAAAACTTGACAAACTTAATTTTAGTTTGTATAGGTAGAATCAATTTAATGGAGCTATTTTGAATTTAGAACACCTAAAAAAGAAATGTAACATTGCATTCAAGTTTGCCGAAAAACAGCTGCGCAACTTGATTGGAAAACATCCTGGCTTTTTCCCCATGTATACAATGAACGGGAAATGGAAACATGATTCTGAAACCTGGACGAATTGGTGCGAGGGATTTTTGGGTGGACAACTGTGGATTTTATTTCAGAATAATCAAGATCATTGGTGGTTTGAGCAAGCAGAGCGCTATTCACGATTAATCGAGAATCGAAAAACCGACCGTGATGTGCATGACCTGGGATTCCTCTTTCATTCCACCTGGAAACGCTGGTACGACTTAACAGGCGATGAAAAAATCAACCAGGTTGTAATAGAAGCAGGACGCACTCTGGCACTGAGATTTCAGGAAAAAGGGCAATATCTCTGTTCTTTTATTGCACCCAACAGTCTTTTTATCGACATTATGATGAATGTTGGAATTATTTTCTATGCTGCCCAACAAACCAACGATGAAAAATTGTACAAAATTGCTAATCAACATAGCTTAACTACATTAAAACGTTTAGTTAGAAATGATGGCAGCGCCGCCCACGAAGGGATATTCGATACTGAAAACGGAGAGTTCTTGAAGCAAAGTACGCACCAGGGATGGCGAAGTGATTCTTCCTGGGCCAGGGGCCTGGCCTGGGCGCTCTATGGATTTGGTACTGTGTATACCTTTACTAAAGAGGATAGATATTTAAAAGCATCTGAAGCCTGCGCAAATTTTTATATCCATCGAACTCCAAAGCACGGCATCCCACCCAATGACTGGGATGAACCTGGTCCTGTAACGAAATATGAGAGTTCTGCTGCTGCAATTGCCGCCAGCGGAATGTGGAACCTGGCAACTCTAACACGTGATCCCAATCAAAAAAAATTGTATCGTGACTATTCCTTGAAAATAATTGATACTCTTACAAATTCTGAATTTTTAGCTTTTGAGACGGCAGGTTGGGAGGGTATATTAAAACATGGCATCTATCATCAAAAAAAGGGGTTGGGGGTCGATGAAAGCGTTATGTGGGGCGACTATTTCTTTATTGAAGCAGTTTCTAAGGTAATAAATGAAATATAGGAAATAGTAACTATTCAGCTATTGTCCCGACTCTTCGGGATGTTGGCTTTTGGCCATTGTTCATAAATTGGTTGCACTCAATGAGAGATTTTAGAACTCTGAATATTTGGAAAGGTGGGATTGCGATCGTTAAGCAAGTTTACCGATTGGCGGCATTCCTTCCTGCTGAAGAAAAATATGGCTTAAGAAGTCAGATTTGTCGTTCTGCTATATCGATACCTTCAAACATTGCCGAGGGTTGCAGTCGAGAACAAAAGATGATAAATTACCTAATCAGCAAGCTCAAAGTCAAAGGCTGAAAGCCAACAGCTAATAGCTAACAGCTATATAAAAATTATGAAATCAATTGTTACATTTGGCGAAATCATGATGCGATTATCCCCGCTCGATCTGGGGTGATTTTAATCTTGTGAGTGTTGCGGAGGTAGAAAAATTAATGTATGGTGATGCATCGGGGCGAGTGAGTCGTTGATCTTAATAATAAATTAAATAGGATAGAGAACTATGGCAGCATTTGACAGATTAACAGTTTTGAATACAATAATAAGTAAAAGAAAGTGTGCAATCATGGATTGATGCGGGTGCTGTTTGTGTCGGGATGGGCAGTAGACTCATAAAAAATGATTTTGTACAAAGCAAAAATTATAAAGCCATTGCATCACAAGTAAAAGAGGTGCTGGAATGGATTGCTGAAATCAGAGAAAAATGAAATACAGGAAAATAGCTTCTCTAAAAACCGCGACAGACTTTAAGGAGTACCTTTCAGAATTGGGGATTGAACTGCCATTTGATGAGAGTTTGCAAGATGGCCCAAAAGCTCCATTAGCCCAATCGGTAACATTATCAAATGGCTTCAAGATCGGAAACCGTTTCGCTATTTTGCCTATGGAAGGTTGGGATGGGACACCTGATGGTTGCCCATCAGAAACCACGAAGAGAAGATGGCGTCGTTTTGGGATGAGTGGTGCTAAATTGATTTGGGGTGGGGAAGCAGTTGCCGTACGCCATGACGGCCGGGCAAATCCAAATCAGCTGATGATTTATGAAAACAATCTTAAAGATATTGCCGATTTACGCCAGAACCTGGTCGATGAGCACAGACAGCATATAGGGGCTACCGAAAATCTGTTTATTGGGTTGCAGTTAACCCATTCCGGTCGATTTGCGAAACCAAATCTTAAAGACAGACTGGAACCGAAGATTCTTTATAATCATTCTGTTTTAAATCGGAAATTTGGATTACAGGATCAGGAACCCGTATTGAGTGATAACGAAATCAAACAACTCATTGATGATTTTGTTCAAGCAGCTGTATTGGCTCAAAAGGCTGGATTCAATTTTGTGGATATCAAACACTGCCATGGATATTTAGGTCATGAATTTCTTAGCGCCATGGATCGAAAAGGTCCCTTTGGCGGGAGTTTTGAGAATCGAACCAGATTCCTGCGTGAGATTGTCTCCGGAATTAGAACTGAAGCTCCGGGTCTTGAAATCGGTGTCCGTTTAAGTGCCTTTGATTGGATTCCGTTTAGAGCAGGCGCTGAAAATGTCGGTGAGCCTGAGCCTGTTCCAAAGGAGAGTTACTGTTATGCTTTCGGGGGAGACAAATCAGGCGTTGGGATAGACTTAACGGAGCCACGAAAATTTCTGCAGCTGTTATGTTCTTTAGAAATCCAGTTGGTTTGCATTTCAGCAGGCAGCCCGTATTATAATCCCCATATTCAGAGACCAGCTTTTTTTCCACCGTCTGACGGATATTTTCCTCCTGAAGATCCTTTAGTCGGTGTTGCAAGACAAATTCAAGTCACGGCAGAATTAAAAAGTGAGTTTCCGGATTTGGTTATCGTAGGATCGGGATATAGTTATTTGCAGGAATGGCTGCCCAACGTAGCACAAAATGTTGTTCGATATGCCAAAGCGGATTTTGTTGGTATCGGAAGGATGGTTCTGACATATCCTGAAATTGTTCAAGATATTCTAGCTGGAAATTTCCTGCAAAGAAAGCGAATTTGCCGTACATTTAGTGATTGCACGACCGCGCCACGTAATGGCATTGTATCAGGTTGTTTTCCACTGGATGAATACTATAAAAAGAAGCCTGAAGCGGAGGAATTAAAGAAGTTTAAAAGTCTGTTGGATTAAATGTAATAGTTGATTTGTCGGTCTATGCATAATGTATATAAAAGACAGGAGGATAGAGATTAGAGACTAGGATGTTCCTCTGTGCCTTTCTTTTTCATTCGTCCCTGCGGGACTTCGCCTTATTTTTTTCATTCTATACCAGGAATAAATTTCTGGTCTATTTTCGTTTCTCCTGTTCCCCGTTATTGTTTTTTCCGTCTGACGTTTCTAAATGCGCCATCCTGGTTTTTATGCCGTTC
>JADFJB010000076.1 GCA_022566355.1 candidate division KSB1 bacterium | reverse complement strand
TTGAATGGTTTAGTAATATAATCATCTGCTCCGGTATTTAATCCGATTATTACATCACTCTTTTCACTTTTGACAGTCAATAAAATAATATAAGTGCGAATATGCTCATCAGTGGCCCTAAGTTTTTTACATAATTCTACCCCGCTAAAGCCAGGCATCATCCAATCAAATATCGCTAGTTTGGGAGCATCTTCTTGCTGCAATATCTCCCAGGCCTGGTTACCGTTTGTAGCCAGAACGATGTCGTGCCCAACTTTATTTAAAATAAGCTCTAGAATTTTGACGGTATTCGGATCATCTTCTGCGATTAATACTTTCATGCATTTATGCTTTCATTTTGAGGATTTTTTGCGAGTAATTTAATGATCCTCTGTGATTATGGAATATGTTTATTCATTTATAAATCGGTTGAATTGTTGAAAAGAATTATAAGTAATTAGTTAGTTAGTTTAATTTATTTTTGAAAATTTATATTTGTTAAACCTGGATAATTCATAGCCACTAATAACAGTTCTGCTAATTCACAAAAGGCGATCCATACTCGTGATCTCTTTGATCTGCGATTTTTTCACACCAGCTTCTTTTGTATAACTGACCAGACCGTTTCTATTTCAACAATCTCGTCAATGATTTTATTACTTGACTTAACATTCATCTCTTTACCAATTCCGTTGAGATCGTCCCGGATAAATTGGTCACCGTTTTCCAGGAATGGACATTTATGCTTACTGGTCCAGGGACCTGCCGGGTTGTATGAATAAATTCACATCGTATGCCGGCGAGAGTTGCCAGGCGCCGTTTTTGTCCATCAAAAAGGAGATATTTTTGGTATGTTATCCTGGTTGCGGGCTACTACATTAAATGCCATACGGCGAAACTGCTGCTCCTAATTCTTATATGGCAGCTTGAGTTCCTGTATAACAGAAAATAATGATGGAAATATCCATCAATAATTGATTAATGCATGGGTTGTGATGGTTATAACAGTCATTATAAAACAATATTTGAACGAAATGAAGCGGAGTGAACAATCTCTTGATTTTATGGAATTTATGATATCAAGAGCCATCCTTCTCCGCCAACTCTTAACTCAGCTGCGGCTGTGACTGACAGCGGTTTGATCATCGTCCATAAAATGGAGGATAAGTACTACTTTGAACTCTCATATCTCCTTAAGGAATTCATAAAAGTCGATGAACGATCCCTATCCCTTCAACCTGCGATTGCTCCACACCAGCATCTTTTGCATAACTAGGCCAGTCTGATACCGTCTCAACAATCTCGTCAATGATTTTATTACTTGATTTAATATTCATCTCTTGGCCAATTCCATTCAAATCGTCCCGGGTAAACTGGTCCCGTTTGCCGGCAATAGACATTTGATGCATGCTGGTCCAGGGACCTGCCGGGTTGTAGGAATAAATCACATCGTATGCCGGTGAGAGTCGCCAGACGCCGTTTTTGTCCATCAAAAAGGAGATATTCTTGGTGTGGTCATCCTGGTTGCGGGCAACCACATTAAATACCATACGGCGAAATTGCTGCTCAGCATCTTTGTATGGCAGCCTAAGTTGACGCATAACCTGGAAAACTTGTTCATATGAGTAAGCGCCCGGAGAGTTAAAATCGAAATGAGCCATTGCGCATAGCGATAGCATGTGCAGTTTGTCGCCATTCCGGGTGCGGTCGAATCGCTGTGTCATAAAATGAGCGCGCCCGTCTTCTTCCAGAAGCTGACATTTCATCATGTTAATTCTGGCAGCTGTTGCCATTTTATAGTAGGCATATTCGATACGCCCATAACCTGCTGGATCTCCTAATGACTGGTCCGTTACGCCGTCAAACTTAAGCACCCAATACTCGAATCCTGGCAAGGCACTAACTTGTCCCGAGCGCACTTCTTTTGTTTCCGGGTTAAATGCCAGGACTGCTTTTGGGCGATTCCCGCCGGCAGAAGTTCCAACCCGAATGATGTTAAGTAGTGCCTTGGAGGTATACTCCAATTTGCCTGTAAGCTTTGAGCGGTCATCGGTAATTTTTTGTGCCAGTTTGATAAGCTCACTAATTTCAACCGGCACGGATTCCTCAACAGATTCATCTATTACCGGTGAAAACTCAAGAGCGCCCATACCACGTTTGCCTATATAACAGAGACGCTCCACCGGGCTGAAACTGGCTCTGGTTCGTCCCTGCTGTGCGAGCCAGGTATCGATAATGGCATTACCAAAATTGTCCGGAAGGGTGTCGGCCAGCAGACCCGGCAAACCCTGAAACGTTTGTTTTGGAAGCGCGCGAAAGTCGAATATCGGCGATCTCTGGCGGGCTTCTGCAAGCGGCATCTTTAACGGAGCTAAGTCCAATCCCTTTTCCAGAAAGGGCTTGTCATACTCGAATGCTGCGAACCCCCTGCTGGAATCCCAATTCACTGCGCCAACCAGGTCACCCCACAGCTCTACAAAAGCAATGTCAACCCTTTTCACCACTCAGATTCTCCTGGCTGTTTTCCCTCTTTTTGGCGTGAAGCTCGTAATCGTTCTTTGCCTTTGAGTTTCGCTAGTTGTAAAGGACTGATTCCCGGTTCTGGAAGGAAAGCGTTCAATTCTTCCAGCACATCCAATGACCTTAGGACCTGGATAAATGTTATCATGCCGGAAGGAGCGCCTCGTTCAATCTCACCGATAGTGGTGCGATTAAGACCTGCCGTTTCTGCTAATTTTTTCTGCGACCAGTTTTTATCCAACCTCTTGCGTTTTATGCGGCGCCCAATCTCCCGCAAGACCGCCAAATCGCTCATGCCATGCATATCCATAATGATGGTTATATCCTATATTATGACTATTTTTAGTGATTAATGATGGTTTTGATCCCCAATATATATTAAACAAAAAGAAATTGCAAACAAATGATAGCAATGATGGAAATATACATCAATATAAGCATTATAATATATTAATGATGGCTATATCTGATATTATAAAATGTCAAGCTGAGCGAAGTTAAGAATCTCTTAATTTTATGGAATTTATGATATTTAAGAAATCCTTCTCCGCAATTGGCGGATCAGGAAAACAAATTTATTGCTTTTTGAGCCATTCTGTAATACCACCGTTCGGTAGGTATTTAAACTTTAAGATAATCTGACATCCACCTAAATTGCTCATTTTTGCATTGCAAAAGTACAAAATAAATCCGTTTCTTATAAATGTTAAATTTGTTATTCGGTTTTCAAATGGGAATTTTAGTTACAAGAAAGGATAAAGCGATGAAAAAACTCCAATCACTTGTTCTTGTTTTATTCATGTTTGTTGTAGCCCTGGTTTCTGCAATGGCACAAGATGAAAAAGAGGGCGATGATAAAAAGGAAAGCGGGAAGATCAAACCGTACGGGGAGCTTATTACAGCTGAAGCTGTGACTGACAGCGGTTTGATCGTCATCCACAAAATGGCGGATAAGTACTACTTTGAACTTCCGTTCAACCTCTTGGAAAAAGAAATGCTTATCGTTACCCGTATTGCCGGACATGTTAAGAATTTAAATTTCGGTGGGGCGGGTATGAAATCCCGTCCCCAACAGGTGGTGCGTTTTCAGAGACACGATAACTCGGTGCTGCTGCGCTCGGTTTCCTACAACAGTGTGGCCGATTTTGAGGATCCGGTGTATCGTTCGGTACGCAGCAATAATTTCGAGCCGGTGATCATGAGCTTTAACATCCTTGCTTTTAATACGGATTCTACAGCCCTGGTATTTGAGGTCAACCCGCTTTTTACAACTGATGTGGATATGATCGGGGCTTTGAACCAGAACCAGCGCAAGAATTTCGAGATTAAGAGCTTGGACACCAAGCGTAGTTTTGTCGTATGGGCAAAAAGTTTTCCAAAAAATGTGGAAATGCGCCATGTGCTCACATACAAAGGCAGCAAACTTCCGGACAATGCAATTACGAATGCTCTGTCGGTCGAGATGAACCAGTCGTTTATCCTGCTGCCGGACAAGCCCATGCGGCCGCGTTACCATGATGCCAGGGTGGGTTATTTTTCCGTTCAACAAACCAATTACAGTCTGGATGCACAAAAAGCGGCCAATCAAAGATTCATTACCCGATGGCGGCTGGAACCATCCGATATGGATGCGTTTCGCCGGGGAGAATGGGTAGAGCCGGTAAAACCAATCAAATATTACATCGACCCAGCCACTCCGGAAAAGTGGCGGCCCTACATCAAACAAGGGATTGAAGACTGGCAGGTTGCATTCGAGATGGCTGGCTTTAAGAATGCCATCCTCGCCGCCGATCCGCCAAGTCCGGAGGAAGATCCGGACTGGAGTCCGGAAGATGTACGTTATTCTGTTATTCGCTACATTACCACAGATATTCAGAATGCACAAGGTCCCCATGTCCATGATCCGCGCACGGGTGAAATCCTGGAAAGCGATATCCTCTGGTATCATAATGTAATGAACCTGCTGCGCAACTGGTTTTTTGTGCAAACTGCAGCGATCAACCCGGAAGCGCGCGGTGTGAAATTCCGCGATGAAATCATGGGGCGGCTGATTCGTTTCGTCTCTGCCCACGAAGTCGGTCATACTCTGGGTTTGCCCCACAACATGGGATCCAGCGTTGCTTACCCGGTCGATTCACTACGCTCACCCACCTTTACCCAAAAAATGGGCACGGCGCGCCGTCTATCATGGATTATGCCCGCTTTAACTATATTGCCCAGCCGGAAGACGGAGATGTGGGGCTGATGACCGAATATCGGCGAGTATGACAAATGGTCAATCATCTATGGTTATCGCCCCATATTACAGGCAAACTCCGCCGAAGCGGAACGCCCGTTTCTTAATACTATGATCAAGGAAAGAGCTGGTAATCCTCTTTATCGTTATGGCGCGCGAAGTTCTGTGGATCCCAGTTCCCAAACCGAAGACTTGGGAGACGACGCCATCAAAGCCAGCATGTACGGCATCGCCAATTTAAAGCGGATCGTTCCAAATTTAGTGAAATGGAGTTCCGAGGAAGGGAAGGATTACAGCAGTCTCAATGAGCTCTATGGCCAGGTGATGGGTCAATTAGGTCGCTATATGGGACACGTTAGCACTAACGTTGGCGGCGTGTATCAAGACAACAAAACAGCCGATCAGGACGGCTTTGTCTTCACCACTGTACCAGCAAATCATCAGCGTGCGGCAGTCCAATTCCTGAACGATCAATTGTTCACCACTCCGCGTTGGCTGATCGATTCGGATATCCTGCGTCGTATCGAATCCAACGGTATGATGGACCGTTTGCGTCGCCTTCAAGTTCAGACGCTTAATCGCCTGTTCAATGCCGATCGCCTCAAACGACTTTCTGAAAACGAAGCGCTGGATGGCCCGAATAGTTACACGATAACCGAGCTGTTTTCAGACGTGCGTCAGGGTATCTGGTCGGACTTGCAATCTCGCCGAGCCATCGATCCTTTCCGCCGCAATTTGCAGCGCGCTTTCCTCAATAAAATGACGGAACTATTGGACGCCAAGGAGAGCAATTACGACCAATCGGATGCAAGAGCTGTAGCTCGAGGCACTCTGGAGCAGCTCAAGAAAGATTTAGAAAAAGCGATCAAACGCCAGGGTGATGATCTTTCGAAGTACCACCTTCAAGATGCTTTGAGCCGGGTGGAACGCGTATTGGAACCCACAAATAAATAGGATCTTAGTGCATAGCTTTCACAATAACCGTTAGGACTACAATTGAGATTATGGACAGAGACATGAGTACAACTTCGGGATTATTCCGGTTTCCCCATCCCCAGGTTCTTCTATCCGGCTGTGTCTTCCTGGCGGCTCTCTTGAGCTATGTTCTGCCGGCAGGTGAATTTGACCGACAGACTGACAAAACCACCGGTCGTGTTGTAGTCATCGCCGGAACCTAACCACGAAGGGTTACCTCTCCTGGCGTCCTCCCTGGGAATGATGGTAGCCCAGACAGCTATTCATTTCCCTGTCCCGAGCGTGAGCGGGCAGGCGGTCCTCACCATGCCGGTTTTGGTTCCATTGTCAGACCTACTGGGTTTGTCCAGACAAGTTACGGTGTTAGCCTACCAATACGGTGCCGGCCTTTGTGATTTGATAACCCCAACCAATGGTGCTTTGATGGCTATTCTGGGCGTGGCAGGTGTGAGGTTTGAGGAGTGGATCAAGTTTACCTTTCCTATCTACCTGGGCCTCATTGCTCTATGTGCAGTATCCATCGCAGTAGGGATTACGATTGGATTATAAAAAGACTTCACTTGAACTACACGTCCATTTTCCTATAATTTGTTCCCAATCGATACAAAATTCGCCCATACACGCTTCATATAAATACCGTGCTCATTCTTTAAATAATTTGACCGAAAATAATAACGAATTATAAAACAAGATACAGAAAGAGGCGGAAATGAACCAATCTATCAATTTTAATAAATTTCATAAACTCCTATATTTCGTTGCATTTATTTCAGTTTTAACCGTTTCCCTGTTTGCGGTATCCTGCTCATTCAAAGAGCCATCGGCTCCAACCTGGGATGTAACGGTTGCTATTCCATTAATCAACCGGGTAATCACCGTTGAAGAGTTGATTGAAGACACCCAATACCTGGCAGAAGGGGAAAGCGGTCTGGTTAATTTTGAATTTGAAGAGGAATTTAGTCGTTACGAAGTCGGAGATCAGTTGAAAGTAGCCGATTTGAATGAAACTTTTTCCTCCTCATTAGGTCAATTCAAAGTTCCATCCCCCGGCGTTCGAGCTGCATCAATGACCTTCGGCCAGATCTATCCGGCTGCTTACTTATTGGACGGACAGGTAACGCAAGTCGGGACCTTCGGTTATGACAATGTCGGTGTTTCGCTTCCTGGTTTTGATACATTCGTATCCGTATTGATTGGATCCGGGAGAATTCAAATTACAATTAGTAACAGGTTGCCTGTAACCTTATCTGCAGGGTTAGAAATTCAGGCAAGATCCCAAAGTACCAACGAGTTGCTTTTTAACATCCTGTTCGATTCCGACATTCAGCCGGGGACTTCGGCAGTTGCATCGACGGATTTAGCAAGTGTTCGTATTCCGTCTGACATCAAAGTCTTTTTGACCGGTGGTTCTTCCGGTAGTGGCGGCCAGCCAGTTGAAATCAATGCAAACACGGACGGTATCGATTTCCAGGTATATATCTCAGAAATTGTTGCTGTTGAAGCCCAGGCTATTGTGGAACCGCAGGAGTTTAGCGGTTCGGATAGTCTGGCGCTTGGCGACTCCATTTTGATTTCCAGCGCATCCATTGCAACGGGTCTCTTCAGAGTTGATATTTCCAACGATATTCCAATAAATGTCGATTTGGATATTTTTCTGCATGATTTTATAGATCCTGTCGGAAATTCTGCCGAAGTGAATATCAATCTTTTGTCCAATCAAACTGTTTCAGAAATTATTAATTTAGCCGGGTATACATTTAAACCGGGACGAAACCAGGATGGCTCCGTAACACATTTTAGCTGGAATGCCAGGGTGTTGGGTTCCGAAGGAAATATCATTACAGTAACGAGTGATGATGCAATCAGTCTCAGTATAAGACTGGCCAATTTATCGTTTTCGGAAATCAAGGGCTGGCTGGACAAAATTCACATTACACTGGATACGATGGAAGAGAGTTTTGATTTGCCGGATGATATCGAAGGCCTGCAATTCGAAGCAGGGAGGTTGGAATTGGTAATCAATAATGGTATTGGTTTTCCCATACACCCGGATATCAAGATTACTGGTGTCAATGAAAATACCGGCCAATCCGTAGATGTTTATGTTAGTCAGCAAATAGCGCCAGCCAATGGCGGTCCGGTACCTACTTCCATCGTTTTGGACAAAACCAACAGTAACATTATTGATTTAGTCAATATATTCCCAAATAAGATCATCGTCAGTGGTGTGGCGACTATTGGGGACGGCAGTAGTGAATCAGTGATCAGAAACACAGATTTTATCGAAACTACCGTGATTATTTCTGCACCGTTAAGCTTAAGCTTTCCATCCCAGTCGGTAAAGTTAGACGTAGAGACGGTAGAAATCGATGCCGATGTACAGGATCAACTGCGGGATAATGTGTTAAGTGGAAAACTAATGGCACAGATATCAAACCGAATTCCATTAGGTGTGGACTTTTCCTTTGTTATGAGCAGTCGGGATACCAGCGTATATACCAACCCGGAATTAACGATTGGGCCGTTGTCGCTTAAGCCGGCCCGAATTGCCGGGGGAAATGGCGTCGAAGCTGTCGTTAGTGATATTCTTGTAGAACTTACTCAACAGCAAATTGCTCTGTTTGCTAACGATGAAATATTTATTGGATTTTCTTTGAATTTGGCGGGCAGCGATGGTGAAATTGTCCGAATTTATGCGGATGATTTTATAAATGTTAAAGCCTATTGTGAGTTTACATATCATGTCGATCCAGAGGAGGAATAATTTTAATCATGAAAAAACTTAAAAAAATCACCGTTTTTATTCTCTTTTATGCTTTGTTTTGGACAGTAAGTTCCGAAGCACAAAATTATGCCAATGCACGCAGTCTTGGAATGGGCCAGATGTATACAGCAGTAGCTCGGGGATTAGCCGCACCGCTTTGGAATCCTGCTAATTTAGCACTAAACGACCGGCCGCCTTTTGCCCTTGGACTTTTGGGCGTAGGATTGAATGTAGGAAACAACAGCTTTTCAAAAAAGCATTATGATGCTTATATTGGTCAATATCTTTCATCCGCGGATATACAAACAATTCTTGCTACCGTCCCGGATGATGGGCTGAGCCTGGATGTGATTTCTGATGTTCAGGCTGTCGGTTTTGCAGTGGGTTATTTTGCATTGACTGTTTCCGCCAAAGCCGCTTCCAACCTTAAAATATCAAAGGATTACTTACGCCTTTTTTTAGAGGGAATTCGATGGAATGAAAGTTACGATATCGGTAATAATGCGGGTGAGGCGTTTGGATATACCAGTGTAACGACCTCAGTTGCATTTCCACTTGGTAAGTTTTTGTTTAATAAATTGTACTTTGGGGCCAATTTTAATTATTTGATCGGGTTAGGATACAGCAATGTAGTAGAATCCAGCGGTGAGTTTTATAACGGTTTTGAAAGCCAGGGTAAAGGAAATGTTAAAGTTCGTTACGCACAAGGCGGATCCGGATTTTCGGGCGATATCGGATTTGCGGCAAAGCAGGAGAAATGGACATTCGGCCTCTCGTTAAAGAATGTCTTCAGCAAAATAAATTGGGATAAAGATACGGAGCAATTTGAAGCCTATTTTTATACGGACGGCACTTTGAATGTAGAAAACTCTTCTGATAAAGATTCGGTTATCATCCACGGTGACCAGACAGTGGCTATCGATCCGTTTTCTACAACGCTGCCAGGTGAAATCCAATTTGGTGTTGCGAGACGGGGAAGCAATTTTCTGATTGCCTTCGATTATCACCAGGGATTTTCGGAGAGACCAGGAGTTACAACCAAGCCTTATTTTGGATTTGGAACCGAATGGAGTGGGATTGGATTTTTTCCATTGCGTTTTGGTATTGGTTTTGGGGGCAGAAATGGAGTTTCGGTATCAACAGGATTTGGTCTTAAACTGGGATTTATTCATATAGATTCAGGGGTTAGTATTAGCGGTGGATTAGTACCATCAAAAGCAAAAGCAATAGGATTGGCGCTTTCGACCGCATTTGTTTTTTAAAGATTTTTTAAAGGCTTCCTCCCTCCCAACGGAAGGTCTGTCTTCGGACAGGCCTTTTTTATTTTAGACATTTACCTCTCATCAACAATATTTAGCCAATATGTCGAATCGCTTAATCCTAAATCCGAATCTCGAAAACCGAAACAATGTCGTAAATTTTCAAATTCAAATATTAGAATTATGGTTAATTGTACTTTATTTTGCTGTAAACTTTATTTTCTAGCTGTTGCCATCAAAAGAATCCCTATCCCGGCAATGATGATATTGCTTCCCCAGCTTGCCAAAACCGGGTGTAAAATGCCATTATAACCTAAAGTTTGCAGCGTTTTTACCAATCCAAAGAACAAGAAGCAAAACCCCAGGCTAATCCCAAATCCAAGAGCTTTTCCGCTTCTTTTACCTGAAGCGGCCAGAGGAATACCAAAAAGTACGATTACGAAATTGGAAAAGGGGAATGAGAATTTCATGTGTAAATCTACCAGCCATTTGGTGGTGTCAGAACCATTTCTCTCAACCCTTCGTATAAATTTACGAAGTTCGCTGTGATTCATCTCATTGGGTTTTTTTTGAACTTTTCCTAATTCCGTAGGGCCAATGTCAAAATTCCTGACTTCCAGGGTTTCAAAAGGAGCAATTTGCTCAGTGTCCTTTGTGAAAATCCTGGAAATTCCTTCTTCCATTATCCAATGGCCGTCTTGCCAGCGCATTTTCTTTGCATCAACACGTTCAACCAAACTTCCCTGTTTATACTCCTGGATCATTACATCATACGCGGTGTTCTCCTTGCTGTCAAAATGTGAAATGAACACTCTGGTATTTTCATCCTGCAAAATATTAATATTATTTTGTTGCAAGAATATCTTTTCCGATACTCTGTCGAGATATTTACGTTTTATAGTAAATTTCTTTTGGCTGGCCGGCGGCATAACGTATTCCGTAAAAAGAATCATCAACAAACTAATGACGAACCCCAGTATCAACAGGGGAGTTGCAATTCGATTTAAACTGACCCCTGAGGTCTGCATTGCAATTAATTCATTGTGGCGAGCCATGTTTCCTACTGAAAATAGGGTGGATAACAAAACAGCAATCGGTATGATGAAAATAATAATATAAGGAATAAAGTAGATATAATACTGAATCACTATTTCATTTGGTACTTTTCTATCGATGAATTTATCAAGGTTTTCAACCAGGTCGATTATCATAAAAAATATAGTGAATATAACAACTGCAAAAACAAGCGTATAGAAAAATTGTCTGGAAATATACTGATCAAACTTGTTCATTGTATTGAATTGTGGTTAGGAATTTATGATACTTTAGAATATATAAGAAAATAATAATAAATTTGATTTAGTGTCTTTGACAAAAATTTAAAAATTCTCTTTTAAGCTTCTCAGGGTAATGTGGCTCATATTTTTTCATTTCCTCTAAAAGTTCATAAAAATAAAAACGATCCTCAAGTGATAGGGGATGAGCAATATCCTCAAATACATCATAAAGTAGTTTTAAATCTAATCCCTTGGCAGCTTGTATACGCTTTAAGAAAACAGAATCCGAATCATGGCTTGGACTTCCTTCGTCATTTATATCTTCTTTGATTTCTATTTGTTTATCTTGCATTGAGTCTACTTGCTCGGGTTTTTTAGACGACTCAACAAATTTTTTGCTGACTAAATCAGAAGATAATAATGTTGAATCCTTAATAGTTTCTTCAGGGTACTTCCTTTTCAGTTTTCTTATTCTTAATGGATTAACTTCCCCGACCGTAAAAACTACAAGAACCAATCCAATTATTCCCATAATAATGTCTGCAGACCACATCGCAAAGGCAGGGCTAACTATCTGACGGTCTGCAAGAATTTCTCCCTGGATTAACCCAACCCAAAACATCAAAAAAAACAGCATGCTAATTGCCACAGCTACACCCATGTTGCCCTTTTTGGTTACAATTCCAAGTGGCGCTCCGACAAAAATAAAAATGATACATGCTACGGGGATTGAATATTTTTTGTGGATTTCAACTTGAAGTGAACTGATGTTACGGGAATAACTTCGAATTAATCGTTTTTCCTGTTTGATTTGGTTTCGAGAGTTTTTTAACCGGGTCTTCACAATTTTGAATAGATCAGTGTTGGTTTTATCATATATATATACATCGCTATTAGATGGTGTAATCGGACCATTTAGGTTTTGAAATAGATCAAGAGGTAATTCGTTTACAAATTGCTGCTCAATCAGAGTGGCAATCCGTTCATTCCTTGTAGCTATGGATTCTCGATGTTTTTTGATATCTCTTTCCATCATTTGTGTACTTTTTTCTCGATCACCCCGATAACTTGAGCTGCTTCTTTTAAGGGAAAGCCCGGGAATATCGATGCTTAGTCTATGTCGGTTGAATGTTCCCCTACGATAATCCGAAAGATTATTGTAGTCTACTTCGTGGATCTCGCCATCATATAAATCCATGATTAAACGGTCAGCTTCTTTGTCGAATTGCAGAATCCCCCATTGTGCAAGGATTGTTTTTCGTTTATTGGGATTGGTTAAATCATCTATAATTATAGTTTCCAAGCGAGAACTGCTATCCTGATCGATAATCTTCTTTGTGAATAAATTGATATCGGGAATATCCGTAAATACCACATTTGGTTCTATTTTTATAGTAGGAATTTTTCGATAAATATCTTCTGATAAAAGTCGAGCACGATGATTAAACTCAGGCAGTATTGTGTTGTTGTAAACAATTAATCCGGCTGCCAATAAAATACCGGCAATCAAAACAGGCTTAAGCAGTTGAAGAAAACTGATGCCACTAGCTTTTATTGCCGTGATTTCATTCTCAGCTGAAAATTTACCGAATGTGAAAAGTGTGGAAACGAGAACACCCATCGGGAATGAAAGGGCAAATATCCATGCTAAATTTAATCCGAGTAATTCCAAAAAAGTGAGTATGTGGACTCCCCGGCTAAGCATTCGTCCTAAATCACGAAATAAAATGTTTAAAAGAAATATGAGGGTTAACAGGGTGATGGCAAATAAAAAGGGCCCAATATGCTCTTTTAGAATGTAGCGGGTAAGAGTTTTTAAAGATAGTGGATTTCTCATTCTATTTTTTATTCTTTGCTTTTATTTTAACCTCTGATAACAAGAGTTATCATCGAGTTATAAAAAGACAACCAACCTTAACCTTTACCAACTATCCTGCCAATAAAATAAATAATATTAGGAACTTATTTATATTGAGTTCTTTTAAATATACAATGCAGAGTATACCAAAGACAAACAAAGATAAGATTCAAAAATAGATTCCATTTATCCAGACTTTGAAATTCGATAAATTCACCGTCGTGCCGATGATTTAATGAGCTATTACAAAATTAATAATTTGATATCTTTACATGGCTTTCATTAGCCGGTTGGTAAGTTTTCTGAATTTCCCCTTGAAAATCGGGGTCGTTTTTGATAAGTTAACCGGCATTACTATTTGAAATATGGATTATTCTTAAGAGATGGAGGAATCAGCAGTTAGCGATTGATACGATAATTGTTTAAATCACTGAATATTTATGATATTGTATATTAGGCGTGCATTTTTTAAAGTATTTTTTCAGATTATCCAAACACCAGATTGTTAATGTTCGGTTGACGACTTTTTGGGTGGTTATCTTATCGCTAACGATCTTTTCTAACGAAGGGTATTCGGCCTACTTAAAGTTAAGTCCTACGTCCTCCTCCCGTAACCCGATTGTTGCATCTATCACCCAGCCTTCCTACAAGGGATTACGATATTCGATTATTCAAAATCCTCTTTTTCCCAATAAGATACCCGGGTTAAAAACGACTTATGAAATTCAGGATGATTTAAAATCTGTCTGCATCCAACAAACACTCTATGGCCAGGATTTTAAATTGCCTGTTCGCCTGGCGTTTCAAGATTACCTGGATATTCGCTATCAAATTGGCCAGGAACAAAGTTGGATTAATTATTTGTCAAATGGTCCGTTTGAAGAAAGCCAGGTGTCCAATCGATCTGGGGTAGGATTTGAAATTCCAATCCCCATCAAAAGTGCAGCTTTCCAGAAAATTTTTGGCGGCAGCAGTGTGGGATTACAAGTAACCGGAAATATAACCATTAATGGCGGATTACGGCACGAAAAACGAAGCCAGGTAAAAACAGCATTGAATCGACCCTCCGATTTCAACTTTAAAATGAAACAGACCCAACGCTTCACGGTTAAGGGAAATATTGGTGAAAAAGTGAATGTATTTGTAGACCAGGACAGTGAGCGTCCCTTCGAGTTCAACAATGCTGTTCGCCTCCAATACAAAGGCTTTGATGACGAGATTGTGGAAAGTATTGAAGCCGGTAATGTATCCCTCTCTTTGCCCGGTTCGAGGTTTGTTACTTTCAGTACAAAAAGTACCGGGCTATTTGGCATAAAGTCCAAGTTCCGTTTTGGAAATATGAAGATGACGGCTATTATTAGCCAGGAAAAAGGCCAAAAAAAGCGATTGTCCATTACAGGAGGTTCCACGAATGAAGCAAGTAAAATTGATGATTACAACTACCGCAAAGGTACATACTTTTTTCTAAACAGATATTTCAGAGATCAATTTTCAAATGTTAACCAGGATGGTATCCATCTTATTGAGGATCCAAATAGATCGATTGTTGAAATAGAAGTTTATAAATCTGAATTCAATGGCCAGGCTAGGATAGGAGAAGGCGTAGTACAGGGTTGGGCTATTGCTTTTCCTGAAGGAGCGAACCCGGCAAATCCGGACACTTTTTTTGTGGATCAAAACCATCATAAAGACTTTTTTAAACGATTGGAACAAACCGAATATTTCGTTCAGAAGGAACTCGGTTATATTGCTCTGGAAAGGCCACTAAGCACCGGGGAAGTGCTGGCAGTTGCATATCGTGATATATCCGGTAATACGGTTGGCGATATTAATTATCTTGACACAGGCGGCAGCAGCCGGATTATCTTACAGCTCCTTCGTACAAAGAATCCAATAGCCAGTGATGAAACTTGGGATTTGGAATGGAAAAATGTCTATTATCTGGGTACACGTAACATAGATAAGGAGGCATTCAACCTTAAAATCTATTTTAAGCCGCCAAGTGGCGATCCCCAGGAAACTTTAAATGAGCCCGGCAGCGACCCCGTATCTTATTTAGAAATATTTGGTTTAGACAGGCGTGATTTAAACGGTAGTCCTAACCCTGATAACCTATTAGACGACGATCCCAATATCATTAACTGGGCACGCGGAGAAATCATCTTTCCCGAGTTAGAACCATTTAATAGTGATAATTTACCTGCAGATAAACGGGTTTCCGCTATTTACGATACTACCGATCATCGATATATTACTTCACGTAGTAATTTTTACATTTCAACATCTGCCAAAATTAGACAAACCAGTTACAGCCTTGGCTTTAATGTGATCGAAGACAGTGAAGAAATTATGTTGAATGGCCGCAGGCTGCAAAGCGGTACCGATTACAATATCGATTATTTTAGTGGGAATTTAACTTTATTGGCGGAAGAAGCTACAGATCCTAACGCCTCCTTGGAGATCAGTTATGAAAGCAACCAGTTGTTCCAAATTGACCGGAAAACAATATTGGGTACTCGTTGGGATTATGAGCTGTTCAATAATTCCTTTATTGGTGGTACATTATTGTATTTGAACCAAAGTACATTGGATCAAAAAGTCCGGATAGGACAGGATGGTCCGATGACCAATTTTGTCTGGAATATAAACACATCTTTAAATTTCGAGCCTTATTTCATTACAAAAGGTTTAAATGCCTTGCCATTTGTGAAAACCAAAGAACCGACAACTTTTAAAATTGAAGCTGAATTAGCCGAGATCATTCCGAATCCAAATTCAAGAAGTAATGCCGGAACCGGTGATAATGAGGGCGTTGTTTATGTTGATGATTTCGAATCTGCAAAACGAGAAACCCCGCTTGGCGTCATTCGCAGGCAATGGACCATTTCGAGTGTGCCGAAATTCATTCCGGGTTGGATTAGTTATAATTTATTGACGAGCGATGTATTAAAAAATCAAAGCCGTGGCAAGCTAAATTGGTATAATCCGTTTTCGTTAGTACCAATTAGAGAAATATGGCCGGAACAAGATGTGAATCCGAATGTCCCGCAAACGGTGAATGTCCTGACATTGGAATTTGAAAGAAAAGCTCAGTACTTTGAGCAATCCTGGGGTGGTTTAATGCGGTATCTTTCCGCCGGTTATGCTGACCAATCGACAAGTAAATTTTTGGAAGTATGGGTTCATGGTGATGAAGGAAGGCTTCATTTTGAATTCGGTCAAATTTCCGAAGATGCCATTCCAAATGGAGGATTGAATACTGAGGATCAGCTAAGAAATGGAATTAGAAATGGTATTCTTGATGAAGATGAAGATACCGGGCTCGATGGCGTTGCCGGAAGAGATGGAGAAAATGTTCCCGGAGATGCCGGTGATGATGATTGGTCTTACACTTCCAAAAGTACCGATTATTCCAGGATAAATGGCACAGAGGGTAATCTCAATGATGATGGCGGTAGATTCCCTGATACTGAAGACCTGAACCGGAACGGCAGTCTGGATTTACGTAATGACTATTTCTCCTATAGCTTTTCGTTGGACAAATTACATCCCGATACCGAATTGATAGCTGGAGGTTTAGGATTGGATCCATCCGTCGACCGTGGCTGGCGTATGTATCGTATTCCGTTAGCGGATCCGGATACCGTGGTTGGTAACCCGCAATATACAAATATTGAATATGTTCGATTATGGGTGGACGAAGCTCCCAAAGACCATATATTAATTGAGATTGCAGAAATCAATTTAGTTGGAAGTGAATGGAAAGAGCGCGGCGTTATACCCGCCGGTCTTGATCAAACCCAAATTGTGGCGGATGATGACAGCACCATACAAATTACGGTTGTGAATACCTATGACAACCCTGATTATGAACCACCGCCAGGAGTCGCCGGCGTAGTGGACCAGATTACCCGCGTAATCCAAAGGGAACAAGCCCTGGTGTTGAAGATAGAGAATCTGGAGCCCGGTGCAACAGGAATCGTGCAAAAGACCTTTTTTAAATCTCAGAATTATATCAATTATGATAAGATGAAAATGTTTGTTTATGGTCGTGATCCTTTCGGTTTGAATATGTCTGCCGAAAACTCAAACATTGAACTTATCTTCAGGTTTGGCGCTAATGATAAAAATTATTATGAATTGCGAGAAAAAGTTTTTCCGGGATGGGACGCTAGGAATGAGATTGTTTTGGATTTTGAAGTACTGACCGGGCTAAAAAACAGGCCGGAATATCTTGAAGAGAATTATATTGCTGTAGTCACTGAAGATGGTGATACAATGAAAGTAGTCGGGAAGCCGTCTTTAACCAATGTGCGAGAACTTACCGTTGGCGTGGTTAATATGGATTCGTCACAATCATTTACCGGTGAAATCTGGATTAACGAACTCCGTTTGTCCGGTGTAAAAAAAGACCGGGGTAAAGCCCTTCGGGCACGGGCAGTTATGAAACTGGCTGATCTGGGTACTATCAACATGGAAGTGAACAGTATCGATGATGATTTCCGTACGGTCAATGAAAGATTCGGAAAAGGGAATAACAAGATTGGGGGTAACTTCAATGCCAGGCTGCAGATTGATAAATTTCTTCCTAAAGGATTGGGTATTTCTATTCCTGTAAATATTGGGTTTCAAAGATCCGAAGCCAGTCCCAAATATTTTCCAGGCAGCGATATTATCGTCTCGAAAAAAACAGCCAATGACAGCTTATTGGAAACCATCAAAACAATAAGTAAAAGAACAAATTTTTCTGTTGGTTTAAAGAGAAATCGTAAATCTCGCAACCCGTTATTAAAATATACGATTGATGCACTTTCCGTTAATTATAGTTTCTCAGAAACGTTTACCAGCAATTCAGTTATTGAAGCAGCAAAGTCAAAATCCTATACGGGTAATATTTCACATAATTTAAATATAAACTCGAAATTTGGCTTTAAGCCATTTGGCTGGTTGGGCAATGGCCCCATTGTAAATGTTCTTAGCAAGACCAAACTTTTCCTCTTACCGAAAAGATTTAACTATAAGTTGTCTTTTAATCGGAAACAGAATAATTCACTGAATAGAAATGGATTGGAAACCCCCAAATATTCATTTGTAATCAATCAAAATGTGGGAACTTCTTTTCAACCATTAAACCGTTTATCAGTAGATTTTTCCCGTACTCATGGTCATGATTTAAGAAATATATTAGATTGGACAGAAGTATTAAGCGGAGAGTTTGGGCGGCTTACTTCGATTTCTCAGTCTTTAAAAGGACAATATAACCCATCCTTGTCGAATTGGTTTAAATTAAATATTTCAGCAAATACCAACTTTAGGTATAACAACAATATACAACAAATTTCGCAAGGGAAGAGTGCTAGCAATCAAGTAAATTATTCTGCGAGTTTATCATTCACACCCAAAGCATTGGTGCGAAAATTCAGTAAAAAACCAACGACAAGAGGGCGGGTTAGAAGAACAGCTCCGCCCAAAAAAGAAAAGGAGGAAGAAGAAGATCAAGAGGGTGAGAAGAAAAAGGATG
Source organism: candidate division KSB1 bacterium (assembly GCA_022566355.1). NCBI lineage: Bacteria > Pseudomonadati > Candidatus Zhuqueibacterota bacterium. Next base: position 4,771 of record JADFJB010000076.1, on the reverse strand, counting down.
AAGATGACGAAAAAGATGACAAAGGTGGATTTTCCTTTCCAAATCCTTTGAAAATATTTCCATTGATTGGCTCCAATCTACAGCCGATTTCACTTCGATACTCTAAAAAGTTTTCCAAAAGCGTATATGGACTTGAAGAAATTCCTCCATTCAAATTTCAAATAGGCAGAACGTTTAATCCCGGACTGGTAGAATCACAAAATGTTGGGACCAATAGAGGATCATTTGTGAAAGGATACAATTTAGACGCGTCTTCCGGGCTTGATATCAGTGCTAAATTAAAAGTGACCTTAAAATATACCTATGACAATTCTCAAAATCAAACTACGGTAATTACCGGAAGCATAACGGATACGCGTTGGCGGTTTGGTGAAACAGAGATCCCTTTTCCCAACTGGACTATTCGCTGGTCAGGATTAGAGAAGATAAAATTCATCAAGAAATATGTTCAACGGCTTACTTTGGAACATGGCAGAACCGGTCGCCTGGTTACTAAGTGGCAAGATGTTTCAGATAATATTACCAATGAGACGTTTACGAACAACTTTCGGCCCCTTGTTGGCGCTACCATAACCTGGAAGGGCAGTCTCTCTTCCAATATTTCTTTCGACAAAAGCTTTTCGGAGACGGTTAACAAACGTAGTGGATCCAGTGCTACTAAAAAAACCAGGAGTGATATCTCCGCATCCATAACTTATTCCAAAAGTGGCGGATTAAGAATTCCTCTGCCCTTCTTAAAAAATAAAGTTATCAGAAATAATATTGATTTTTCTATGAATTTTACCAAAAGTTTAGATATTAGTGAACAGAGAAGAGGTGAAGAAGGTACTTACCAGGAATGGACCCGAAATGAAAAATGGTCGCTAACGCCTCGAATGACATATTCTTTTAGCTCGACTGTCAGGGGCGGTGTTCACTTTGAATTTGGCAAAACCAAAAACAAAGTGCTCGGAGAGACCAAAATAACGGAATTCGGTATTAATGTCAATATTATTATTTCAGGAAGATGAGTCTTTTCGCGACAATTTTCACCTTAAAAAGTTGACTTTAGGAAAGCGAAAAGGAATTTACAAATCACAAATCACAAATCACAAATACAAATCACAAATCACAAATAAAATCCAAATATCAATAACCACTAACCTGTAAAATTTATTTTCTTATGATAGCGATTAGGAATATGTCAGGTTCGTTATTTTGGAATTTGATAATTTGACAATTGTGATTTATTTGAAATTTGGGATTTAAGATTTTGAATTTTCTCTTAAAAAAAATGTCTTTAACTTGAGAGTTGATTAATATGAATTGGCGGTTAAAAATAGGTCTGTTATTGCTCTACTGTCTTTTGGTTTTGATTACCTGCCAGAGTCAAACCCAGACACAAACGCAAACCCAATCTGCAACACCGGTTTTTGATAAACAAATAGCATTCTCGTATTTGGAAAAGCAGTGTTCGTTTGGGCCGCGGATTCCTGGAACCGAGGGACATATTAATACCAGGGATTTCCTTGTTGAAGAAATGAAAAAATATACGAATAAAGTAAGAATCCAATCTTTCCCGTCTGTGAATTACTTGACCAACAAACGTACCCAGGCTTATAATATTATTGCTTCTTTCGGGGATGGCAATGCCCAGGTCCTTTTATGCGCCCATTGGGATAGCCGTCCGAAAGCCGACCAGGACAAGGAACCGGGTAACCAGGAAAAGCCAATCCTTGGCGCCAATGATGGCGCTTCAGGTGTGGCGGTATTATTGGAAATCGCTAGAATTTTTAGCAGCAACCCACCGCCATTTCCGGTTGATATCGTTTTCTTTGATGCCGAGGACATGGGGCGCAGCAGTCATGGTGAAGAGTTTTTACAGGGTTCTAGATTTTTCGCCAAGAATAAGGCCTTCAATTACAAACCCCGGGCAGCGATCCTGCTGGATATGGTCGGCGATGCGGACCTGGAGATTTACATCGAAGGCAATTCCCAGAATTATGCTTCCGATTTAGTCGACCAGGTTTGGACCAAAGCGGAAGAGTTAAACCTGCCGGAATTTATTCGGGAAGTGCGGCACACCATTACAGACGACCATTTGCCGCTGCAGCAAGCCGGAATTCCTGCCATCGATGTCATCGACTACGATTACCCGTATTGGCACACCACGGAAGACACTCCTGATAAATGCAGTCCGGAAAGTTTGGAGAAAGTGGGGAGGGTGCTGTTGGCGTTTATTTACCAGTGAGCACCTTGAGATATTTCGACTTTGCTCAAGCGGTGTCCTGAGCTTGACGAAGGGATAAACTTCGTCGAAGGGTGAATCGGAGAAGGGGTGAGAGGTAGAAACGGAAAAAAGAAGAATCGGAGAAGGGATGAATTGGAGAACCGGCGAAATACTTATTAAATCAATTATTCATTTCATTGGATCAATAGTGTTCGAAACACCCACAGTTCGACAATGAGTTCAACTCCTCAACGTTATAGAGTTACAACACAGCTCCATTAAAAGATTGTAGGATTGTATGGAAACGATCCAATTCAAGTAAAGGATTTAATTATGAAACTAAAATTCTCTCTATTAATTTTACTATTTTTTATTTTAAAAAATATTGGTTATGGTCAAAATTTTGAATTCAGTATTGATACCGAGCCAAAAATACCGGAAAAAGCCAAAATCTTTATTGTTTTAAAATTAAAAAACATTTCTAAATCTGAATTATTGATACCCCTTTTTACACATAGTTATCCAGCATTAAAATTTGATTTAACTGATTTACAATCAGGCAAGATTCATAGAAATTTTCTTAGTGGCTTGATTGACGATTATTATCTCTTGCCTGGTTATATTGGCAATTCAATTAAGCCGGGTGAAATTGAAATGGATATTTTTTCCTTACCATCGAAACTAAAAGCTGGTAAATATTTACTCGGAAGCAAGCTACTACACAGAACCTAACGAAGGTCTACGAAGAAAGGGGAATATGCTAGCTGCTAAAATGAAATTTGAAATTATAAAAATTAAAGATGATGCACAATATCTGGAAGATGCTCGGACAAATCTTAGAAAACAAAAAGATAAAGAGAAAGCAAAAATAAATTACAAGAAAGTCATTGATGAATCTTTAGAACCCGCTTACATAATGACCGCACTTTATGAATCATTACCCGTTTGGAATGATTTAATCGATAAAGAGCAAATTACTAATTTGAAAAAAAGATATAATGATTTTTCAAAAAGAGAGGCTTGGTTATATGATAAATTCACTCAATTTGAGAGTAGAATATATCGACTTGTTTTGTTAAAGATCAGTGGAAGATCTCCTAACATACTAAAGGAAAGCAAATTAACAGATGAAGAGAAATGTATTTTGAGAAAAAACCAAGAAATGTTTTTAAAAGTTGAAGAAAGAAAAAGAAAAGCTGCGGAAAGGAAAAAGAAGAGATGAAAAACGTGAAATATGATATGGCAAATGTGAGACGTGAGACGGACTTTTGGAGAAACGGAGCGAGTTGGAGGTTTTAAAATAAAAATAAAAATAGTTACCCTGTTCTGTGTTTTATTATCATTCTCGCAATCAGGCTGGTGCCAGGATTTACAGTTTGATGTTCTTTTAGAGCCTAAATTGCCGGAAAAGTCTTCTGTCTACATTATCGCTAAGTTAAAAAATAATACGGCAGATACATTCAGAGTTGCTCATTTTACTCATCTTTCTCCTGCAATTGAAATGGAGCTAACCGATTTGGAGACAGGTACAATTTATAATTTAATCAATTCAGAATCGCCATATTCTATGGACAGGTATCCAATAAAGAATAGTGGTGTGCCAATTGCGCCGGGGAAATTGTATATGAAGGTTATGAACTTGAATGGGATCCTGTATAATGGCTATTTACCGGCAGGTAAATATCGCTTAAAAGTTACTTATTATCCCGATGCGGTAGATGGTTTTTTTCATATCGGCCCGGTAGTTACTACTCAAAAAGAATTTGAAATCACCAATGTGCAGGAAGATAAGCAGCTTCTGGCAGCGAAAAGGTTATTTATGGATCGTGGTGATTGGCAGCAGGAAAAGCGTAATTTTAGAGAAATCATCGAGAAATATCCACAATCGGAATATTTAATTACTTCTTTGGCTAGAGGAAGGTCAGAATTAAGGAATATTATTAATGATTTTGCTGAACGGAATTCTTTATCACCAAAAAGTTTTGAAGATCGCAGGAATCTTTGGTTGGCTCATTTTTTTAAACAGATCAAAGATCCAACAAAAAGATTGATTTGTATTTACTTAGTTCGACCCACTTTTACTGCCTTAAATAGGGCAGAATTGAGCGAAGAAGAAATTACTCTGATACAAAAATTCGAACGCCAGCTAGAATCACTATCAAAAAGGCAAGAGCAATTTCGCAAAATAATGTTAGAAAGAAAAAAGAATAAAATGAAGTAATGAAACAAATATTGGGCCGTGAGACGGATAAAAGGAGAAATAAGAGCGGGCTTTGCTGCCGTTATGAAGAAATATCAAGCGCCAAAGATCGGCGAATAGATGTCTGTAAAATGAAATTAAAATTATTTACCCTGTTCTGTGTTTTATTATCATTCTCGCAACCAGGCTGGTGCCAGGATTTACAGTTTGATGTTCTTTTAGAGCCTAAATTGCCGGAAAAGTCTTCTGTCTACATCATCGCTAAATTAAGAAATAATACGGCAGATACATTCAGAGTTGCTCATTTTACGCACCTTTATCCTACAATTGAAATGGAGCTTACCAATTTGGAGACAGGTATG
>JADFJB010000075.1 GCA_022566355.1 candidate division KSB1 bacterium | reverse complement strand
AATATTTCAATCTTTTATGTGAGAAAATCGATATGAAAGCAGAAAAATTGTGCTGGTGGGATGATCATGGAATTGAACCTGAATTGCAGCAGACAGAGCCTCATACAAAAGGAACCACAGCAGTTCAGTTTATATTAACAAGTAATATAACGATACACACCCTGGATATGTTAGGAAATGTGTATATTAATGTTTTTTCCTGTAAGGACTTTGATGCTGATATGGCTATGAAGTTTTCCGAAGAATGGTTTAAAGGTAAAGTAGTCAATTCACAAGTAATTGAAAGAATATAAAATATGATACTAGAAGAAAAACAAATAATCATTCCAAAGACACCAGATAATCAAGATTTGCTTGAGTACATTTCAAATAAAACAATTGAACAACTTGGCTCGAATGAAATACCGAATCGTTTTGTTATCTCACTAACTGATGATAATGGCTACTTTTGTGAATTAGGCACATTAGTCAATAATGAAAATTATCCTGTTTCTCAAAACAATTCTATATTTAATTTCAATAAACGTGAATTTGAAAACACTCAACAATTCAATGCAGTATTATTAATTCCAACTGGAATTGGCGCTAAGTTTGGCGGTCATTGTGGCGATGGGAATGCAGTTGCCAGATATATTGCTTCTGCTTGTGATGAATTAATCACCCATCCAAATGTTGTGAATGCATCCGACATCAATGAAATGACAGAGAATACGCTATATGTCGAGGGGAGTATTATTACTCGCTTAATGATGGGACAAATAGGATTAAAAAAAGTACGGTCCAACAGAATACTCATGCTAATGGATAAACATGAAGAAGAATTATTTAATAATGAAATAATCAATGCGGTTTCTTCGGCCAGGATATCTTTAGGAATTGATTGTGATGTATATGAAATGGATCACATCATAAAAAGTGTTTCGGCATATTCAAACTCAGGCAGGGCTATAGGAAGGGTTGAACACCTGGAAAGGCTTTTCGAGATAATTAATAAATTTGCAGATCAATACGATGCGATTGGTTTATCGACTTTTATTGAAGTGCCAAAATGTTACCATACCGATTATTTTAAGGACATTGAAATGATAAATCCATGGGGCGGAATTGAAGCCATGTTAACACATAGTATTGCAGAAGAGTTTAGAGTTCCATGTGCTCATTCTCCAATGATGGTTTCCAGAGAAATAATGGATCTGGATGTTGGTATTGTAGATCCAAGAAAAGCGCCAGAGACATCCTCGGTTACATATCTTCATTGTATATTAAAAGGCTTGCACAAAAGCCCTAAGATCGTTTCATATGATAAAGGATTAAATGTTGAAGATATTTCTTGTTTAATTATTCCGGATGGTTGTATTGGTCTGCCAACATTAGCGGCAATGGAACATGGCATACCCGTTATTGCGGTTAAAGAAAACAAAAATTATATGCTAAATAATTTAGAAGACCTCCCATTCCAACCCGGTAAATTATTTATTGTGGAAAACTATTTAGAAGCCGTTGGTATTATGCATGCTATTAAGGCGGGAATTAAACTGGAAACGATTCGAAGACCCATTCCACGTACAAAAATTCTTAATGATGAAGAAAACGGTATAATCAATAATAAAGAAATAAAAAATTCAACGGTTAAGTCTTCTGTAAAAAATACTTTTGAATAATATTATTCCTCTAAGTTCTCCAAAAGTTGATTAGGTTCAAACCATGGACTCTTTCCTTAACTTCTTCGAGCAAATGCCGGCCTGGCAGAAACTGGTTTGGATCATTAGTTGTTTGGCTTTTACCTGGGTTCTGGAAGGCAATTACCCCTTATTTCGATTTGATTATCGTAAGTGGCGCCATGCTCGTATTAATTTTGTGTTTCTGGCATTTACGATCACCATCAATATTATTTTCGGTATTATTACAGTTGGCATATTCAACTGGATCCAGCAAAATGAAATTGGCTTGTTATTCTACATCAAATTATCCATCTGGGCTGAATTGCTGATTGCAGTCCTGTTATTAGACCTGGTGGCGCAATATACTGTTCACTACCTGCTGCACAAAGTCAATTGGATGTGGAGGGTTCATATGATCCACCATAGCGATACCAAAGTGGATGTAACAACCGGAACACGCCATCATCCGGGCGATTATATTTTGCGGGAAATCTTTGCTTTATTTGCAATTATTGTGATTGGCGCCCCCATCGCTTTCTACTTTTTCTATCGCATCGTTACCGTCTTCTTCGCCTACATGACCCATGCGAATGTCATTGTGCCACTTTGGCTGGACAAACCGCTAAGTTTTGTTTTTATCACGCCCAATGTGCATAAATTTCATCATCATTTTGAGCTGCCCTGGACCGACAGAAACTATGGCAATATCTTCTCCTTCTGGGATCGTATTTTCGGCACATTGGTCTATGGCGATCCCCAAAAGGTGCGCTACGGATTAGACATCCTCGATGACGCCACAGACGAAAATGTGCTCTATCAATTGAAAATGCCATTTAATAAGAATATGAAAAGGGGTAAACCAAAATAACTTTCAAGAAATTGAAGTTTCTCATATAAAATTAGGTTCGTCGCTTTTACGAATCTCTGCCACTATTAAGCACAAAGAAACAGAGAAGGCATAAAAGCTGTGCCAAACAAATTTTGCTTTTTTATTTATTTTTAGTACTTTTTGATTCAAATTATTAGCCTATATTACTGAAGGAAACCTGATGAAAATTATTAACGTAGCTGTTTTGATTATTTGTTTATTTCAACCAGGTTTAGCTCAAGATACAAAAAAGGAACAGGTTACAATGAAAACTTCATTCCTCGGATTGCGAACAATAGTATATCATGTAGGTGACCTTCAAAAAGCCAAAGAATGGTATTCCAAAGTTTTTGAGATAGAGCCTTATTTTGACGAACCGTTTTATGTCGGATTTAATATTGGCGGTTATGAATTGGGGTTACTGCCGGAAGAGAATCCCGCAACAAACAAAGGTATAAGTGTCGTTGCTTATTGGGGTGTGGATCATATAAAGGAAACTTATGACAGGTTGCTTGGATTGGGAGCCATTGCAGTTGAAAAACCCACTAATGTAGGAGGAGAATTAATGGTCGCTTCTGTAAAGGATCCCTGGGGTAACATACTCGGAATTATATATAATCCGGATTTTAAATTAGACGAAAATTAATAGCCGCAGATAAATTTCATTTAGACGTGATTTATTAATCGTTGGCAGCATATTTAAAAAGTAAAAAGTAAAGTAAAAAAGAGAAAAGATAAATGAGAATATTAATCATTGGCGGCAAGGGGACCATTGGTAAAAAGGTAACTGGATATCTTTCAAGTAAACACGAGACTTTAGTTGCCGGAAGAAGAGATTGTGACATCACAGTTGATATTGAAGATAGCCTTTCGATTAAAGCTATGTTTGAATCGGTTGCAAATATAAATGCGGTAGTATGTGCTGCCGGAGAAGCCAAGTGGGACAAACTTGAATCATTATCAGAAGACGATTTCTATATCGGTATTAAGAGTAAATTAATGGGGCAAGTCAACTTAGTTCGAATCGGGCAAAATTATATCAACCAAAATGGTTCCATAACCTTAACCACCGGAATATTGGCGGATGATCCCGTACTCATGACCACAAGCGCGGCCATGGTGAATGGCGGTATTCACAGTTTTGTTAAAGCTGCGGCTTTGGAAATGAAAAATGGGATAAGGGTTAATGTTGTGTCCTGTGGGTTGGTTGAAGATGCAGTCGATAAATATTCGGATTATTTTCCTGGCCATAATCCGATACCGATGCAAAAAGTAATCAATGGCTACGTAAGAAGTATTGAAGGAATGGGGAATGGAGAAATAATAAGAATTTATTGAAGAGAAACAATCCCTTCAAAGGTTAGTCTTTCAGGAAATAATAAAATGATTTTAACCAGGATATTCTTTTCGTTCCTTATTTTAGGTCCAATATTAATTGGACTTCTGAATCTTCGTAGGTATAAAAATAAATTTGAAAAACCAAGATTAACCCACTACTTAGCTTTATTGAATTCTGCAGTTTTGTACGCTGTTGCCTATAATGTGATATTCTTTTACCAGGAATTATTTCTGGTGTTGGGTAAAAAGGTACTCGGTCTGCAATCAACCTTGTATCATAATAACCATAACTGGTCGGGTCATCATCCCATGGAATCTTTAATGCAGGGTTCAGGGGCTTTGGCAATCTTCATTATCGGTTTGATATGCTGGGCCTGGTTTCAAAGAATAAGAAACACCGGGAATGAGTGGAAATTGCTCATTTTATGGCTGGCTTTTCATGGGCTGATACAATCAATACCCCAGGTTATGGTGGCCGTTTTTGACTCCAATACGGATGTGGGCCAGGCGCTAGTGGGTTATTTGGGTCTAAATCAAACTGTGCTATTTGGCCTGGCAATTTTAAGTATCCTTGCCACTATTGTAGTGTGCATTTGGTTTAGCAGGCCATTATTGGAAATCGCTCCTGACACAGTGGATTTAAGCAATCCTAAAATGAAGCTTCATTATATTCGCTTTATCGCTGTGGGTGCAGCTGCTGTGGGTTGTGTGTTTATTATCCCTTTTCGCATCCCTCCCATAACTCAATTAATCTCTCCTTTTATTTTGCTTGTGTTTTCAATCCCGTGGATTTGGTCAGTAGCGCCCGGGGTGGAAAATATTAAATCTATAGGAAATGTTGTCAATAATAAAATATGTTGGAAACCCATTATCATTCTGGTTTTTTTACTACTCATATTCAGGTTAATTTTGGCTCCCGGGATTGAGTTTTAGTTGAAAAATCATTAGTTTACCCTGAAAACATACCAAAAACAAAGATGCAATGAAATGATTCTAATAAAAACTATATCAGCTATTCTAAAAAATTCTATTGACCATAAATCATTTTCTGTTAAATTTTATTAATTTTTCATTCCAAACTTGACATTTAAGAAATCTCCTTCTAAAATATATAATTCTGTATCTTGAAAATAACACTCTGTCTATGCCCTTTTGAATAAGAGATAAAAACTAAAAAACAGAAAAATCACAGTTACAATTATCTATTATGAAAGTAGCCATTATTGGCGGCGGCCCTGCGGGCCTTTATTTCGCCATTCAAATGAAAATGAAAGACCCCTCGCATGAACTTTCTATTTTCGAAAGAAATGAACGCGGCAATACCTATGGCTGGGGGGTTGTCTTTTCCGATGGTACGCTGGATAATCTAAAATCAGTTGATGCAGAAACCTACACTCAAATTACAGACGCTTTTGTGCATTGGGACGATATCGATGTTCATTTCGGTGGAAAAATCATTAAATCCGGTGGACATGGTTTTAGCGGCATTTCTCGTCAGACTCTATTAGAAATTTTGACAAAACGAGCGGAAGAGGTGGGTGTCAAAATTGATTTCGAAAATGATATTCAGAATGATACCGAATTTATGGGTGCTGATTTAATCGTAGCTGCAGACGGCGCAAACAGCATCATTCGAAAAAAATATGAGAATAAATTTAAGCCGGATTTCGATTTTCGTCACTGCAAATATGTTTGGCTGGGTACTCGTAAGACTTTTGGTGCCTTCACATTTATTTTTAAGGAAACAGAATTTGGCTGGTTTCAAGCTCACTGCTATCGCTTCGAAAAAGGCATGAGTACTTTTATTGTAGAGTGCTATAAAGATGTATGGTACAAAGCCGGCATTGATATGATGAGCAAAGAGGAGGGTATAGAGTATTGCGAAAACCTTTTCGCAGAATATTTGGATGGCCATCACTTGATTTCAAACGCAGAAAACTTGCGTGGATCGGCTGTTTGGATGAGTTTCCCACGAGTGAATTGTGAAAACTGGTACCACAATAAAACAGTACTATTGGGCGATGCAGCAGCCACCGCTCATTTTTCTATAGGTTCCGGCACAAAATTAGCCCTGGAGAGTGCCATTGCTTTGTCTAACAAAATCCATGAGTATGACGATCTGGAAACTGCATTGCAGAATTATCAGGAAGAAAGAAGAATCGAGGTCCTTCGGTTGCAAAGTGCCGCACGCAACAGTACGGAATGGTTTGAGCAAGTCGGGTTGAAAGGCCACCTGGAACCTGAACAATTCGCATACAGCCTGATTACCCGCAGCCAAAGAGTTAGCCATGAAAACTTACGGTTACGTGATAAAGCCTATTTAGAGAATTTTGAAAAGTGGTTGGGTACGAAGTCAACCGGTAGAGAACATGCGAAAGCCATTCCACCTATGTTTCTGCCATTTCGAATCCGGGAGATGGAGATCAAAAATCGAGTTGTTTGTTCACCCATGGCCATGTACAGTGCAGTGGATGGAAAAGTTACCGATTTCCATTTTGTGCATTTTGGCGTTCGAGCAATGGGCGGCGCCGGATTGCTGTTTACAGAAATGACATGTGTTTCGCCGGACGCCCGCATTACCCCCGGATGTGCCGGTTTGTATAGCGACGAACATACAACAGCCTGGAAACGAATTGTTGATTTTGTGCATCAGTATGGTGAAATTAAGTTTGGATTGCAGATTGGTCACGCGGGTAGAAAAGGTTCGACAAAATTGGGTTGGGAAGGCTACGATGTTCCCCTGGATGGTGACAACTGGCCCATTTATGCGCCATCTCCGATTCCGTACACAGAACAAAACCAGGTTCCTGTCGAAATGACGACTGAAGATATGGTGCGGATCAAAAAAGATTTTGTGGCAGCCACCCTTAAGGCCGATGAAGCTGGTTTCGATCTTTTGGAGCTGCATTGTGCACATGGTTATTTGTTATCCAGCTTCATATCGCCAATTACCAATATTCGTAGCGATGACTTTGGCGGTTCATTGGAAAACCGAATGCGATATCCCCTCGAAGTCTTCGACGCAATGCGTGCAGTTTGGCCTGAGAATAAGCCAATGTCTGTGCGGATTTCTGCTTCTGATTGGGTAAAGAATGGCATCACTATCGATGATTCAATCGAAATTGCAAAGATGCTAAAACAGCACGATGTTGATATCGTTGACGTATCTGCCGGCCAGGTCAGCCCCGATCAAGAACCTGTATATGGCAGGATGTACCAGGTGCCCTTTTCAGAAAGGATTCGCCTGGAAGTCGGGATTGCCACAATGGCGGTTGGAAATATCTATGAACCGGATCATGTAAACAGCATTATTGCAGCCGGACGCGCAGATCTCTGCTTGCTTGCCCGGCCTCATCTTTGGGATCCGTTCTGGACTTTGCGTGCAGCAGCTCAGCTTGGTTATGAGGATATTAAATGGCCCGACCAGTACTTGAGTGGCAAGCAGCAATTGGAGACTTTGTCTCGTCGAGCGAGAGAATCGCAAATTGGACCTATCTAAAACAAAAATGTCAAATAACAAAAATCAAATGACAAATAAACTCCAATACCCAATTTTCGAAAATAAAAATACTAAATGGCTGAGTTTGATGTCAAACTCACGTTAAATTTTTTGATGCCATTGTGAACAGAATCGAACTTAAGTTTCTGCAGACCTGGCCCCTTCGACATCGCTTAGGATAAAATCGTCGAAGGCTGATAATGATATATTTTACTTAAGATTGAATTAATCCATGTTAAATTAGAAATTGAAATTTAATTGGAATTTATGATTTGTTTTTTGTGATTTAAAGAAAAAGATCGCACATTTATATACAAATCGAGATATTCTCATGACAATTGGTGAATAAGAAGGAGAGGCATGAAGGGTTCAGATTTCAAGCCGAAACATTTTCTCTGGTCGGTTAAAAACAAAGTTGCGACGATCACGTTGAATCGACCGGAAAGAAAAAATCCGTTAACATTCGATTCTTATGCTGAATTGAGGGACTTGTTCCGCAATTTAATAGAAGTGGAGGATGTGAAATCCGTAGTGTTTACGGGATCTGGAGGCAATTTCTGCTCTGGTGGGGATGTGCATGAGATTATCGGGCCCCTGGTGGAAATGGATGAGGTAGATCTGAACAAATTTACTAAAATGACAGGAGACTTGATCATCGCCATGCAAACCTGTCCCCAGTTAATTATATCAGCGATTGATGGAATCTGTGTTGGAGCAGGCGCTGCAATTGCAATGGCCTCTGATTTACGGTTTGGTACAGAACAAAGTAAAGTGGCATTTTTATTTGTACGGGTAGGGCTTGCCGGCTGCGACATGGGCGCTTGCTCAATTCTACCGCGAATTATTGGACATGGACGAGCCGCTGAGCTGCTTTATACCGGCAGAGTTATGAAGGGACCCGAAGCATTTAGCTGTGGATTTTACAATCGAATTTATGAACCGAATAAGCTATTGCAAGAATCTCAGTCCTTTGCCGAGATGATAGCAACAGGTCCAACTTTTGCCCACGCGATGACTAAAAAAATGCTTCGTGAAGAGTGGGAAATGGGCATAGTAGAATCAGTGGAGGCAGAAGCCAAGGCTCAGGCAATTTGTATGCAAACAAAAGACTTTCACAGGGCGTATCATGCATTCGTAAAGAAAGAAATCCCTAAATTTGAAGGAAATTGATGCCTGACAAAACCTTTCTTTCCTGGCCATTTTTCAGCGAGAACCATCGTGAGCTTGCTAAGTCCCTTGAAACATGGGCCAGGGAGAATATACCTTCATACCAAAAAGAAGATGAATATGAAGCATGCAAGCAAATCGTACTAAGTCTTGGCGAAACCGGTTGGTTGAAATACGTGGTTCCTGAGAATTTTGGCGGCATTAATGAAAAACTTGATGTGCGCTCTTTATGTATCATCAGGGAGACGCTTGCAAGATATTCCAGTTTGGCTGATTTTGTATTTGCTATGCAGGGTTTAGGTAGCGGGGCTATTTCTTTATTTGGCTCTGGTGAGTTAAAGGAGAAATATCTTCTGAAAGTTGCAGCTGGCAGCGCCATTGCCGCATTTGCTTTATCTGAAAAGGATGCCGGTTCCGACTTAAACTCTATCCAGACAACAATCGAAAAAGAAGGTTCAGATTATATTCTTAACGGCAGCAAAACATGGATATCCAATGCTGGAATTGCTGATTTTTATGTTGTATTTGGACAAAACCCGGGAGAGGATCGCAACAATGGACTTACAGCAATTGTAGTGGATGCAAACACAAGCGGGCTTGAGTGCAGTGAAAAAATTGAGATTATTTCACCACATCCTTTGGGTACCATCATCTTTAAAAACTGCCGTGTACCAGAATCCCAATTAGTTGGATTACCAGGACAAGGACTGAAAATAGCATTATCCACATTGGATGTTTTTAGATCTACGGTAGGAGCAGCTGCATTGGGTTTTGCCAGGAAAGCATTGGATGAAGCAGTGGCCCGATGCAAAAAACGGCAAATATCCGGTCAGTTGCTTTCAGAATATCAAATGATTCAGCAAAAGATTGCAGAAATGGCTGTTCAGATCGACGCCAGTGCTCTGTTGGTTTATCGTGCCGCGTGGAGCAAGGACAATGGCGCTGAGCGAATCCCGAGAGAAGCCGCAATGGCCAAGCTATATGCGACTGAATCAGCTCAACAAGTTATTGATTCTGCTGTGCAGATATTTGGTGGTTTGGGTGTGGTTTCAGGAATGCCCGTAGAGGAACTGTATCGTGATATTCGTCCGTTGCGGATTTATGAAGGCACATCGGAAATTCAAAAACTTATCATCGCAAAAGAAACACTAAAAGAACTGTAAATAGAGATATTTAAATGAAAATATTACAACCTGAAGAATGGAAAAAACCTTCCGGATATAGTAATGGTATTCAAGTAAAAGGAGAAATGATTTTTGTTGCCGGTCAGGTTGCATGGAATAAAGATTCTGAAATCGTAAATAATAGCTTGATCGATCAAGTTCGACAATGTCTTCAAAATGTTGTTAGAATTTTGGCGGAGGCCAAAGCCAAACCTGAACATATCGTCCGCATGGTTTGGTACCTGATCAACCTGGAAGATTATCGAAACTCATTACAAGAAATTGGCATAGTTTATCATGAAGAAATTGGCAGACATTATCCCGCTATGAGTTTATTCCAGGTTTCAGCGCTTTTGGAAACAAGAGCCAAAGTGGAAATTGAAGCAACTGCGGTGCTGCCAATGGACATTTGAACAATGATTAATAAATAAGAAATTATTATGATGTAAGAATTTTTGAAAGATGTAGATATTTATGGCTTCGATACAAAAGCATTCCAAAGAAGTGAAATTTCCCGATGTGTTTAATCTCGCAGATTATTATCTATTCGATCGTTTAAAGGAAGGATTGGGAGACAAAGTTGCGATTCGATATGGTGAACTGAAATACACATATTCGGAGGTTGCTGAAAGAACTCGCTGTCTTGCTAACTATTTTCAATCTATAGGTGTCGGTAGAGAAGAGAGAATATACACGGTTTTGCCGGATGTTCCGCCGTTTGCCTGGTCTTTTTTTGCGACGTTAGCTCATGGGGCTGTGGTGGCTATGGGCAATCCTTCAGCTCCGATTATAGACTTGGAATATGTCCTTGCGTATAGTCGAGCGACTGTTTTAATTACACTGCCAATAGTTGTAGAAAACCTATCGCATTCGCTAGGAAAAAATACATATTTAAAAGCAATTTTACTTGTTCCGGGTACTGCTACAGGAGAGAATCCGGAAGCCCGGTGCAGAATAGCGCACTCATTGGACCATACTCGGATTGAAATCATTTCGTTATCCGAGGCTATAGAAAAAGGCAGGGATCATAAACATACCACCCCTCCGGATATCAAACGCGATGATTTAGCGGTTTGGTTATTTACATCAGGTTCTACCGGGGAACCGAAAGCGGCAGTTCATACTCATCGGGATTTTGCATTTAACACTGAAGTATACGCAAAAGGGACAGTCGGTTACAAAACTGATGACAGTACGGTAAGCGTCCCCCGTTTATTTTTTGGCTATTCAACCGGTACAAATTTAATGTTTCCATTCGCTGTCGGCGCTACGGCTTGTTTATATTCAGAACCGCCAACACCGGAAAACCTGGCGAAGGCCATAGAAATGTACCGGCCAACTATCGTTACAAATGTTCCAACAATGATGTCTAAACTGCTTGACTATGATGATGCATTGATTAAATCAGGCAAAGCAGGCCTGGATTTATCCTGTGTTCGTTTTCATTTATCTGCCGGGGAAGCATTGCCACCCGCACTTCTTAAGCGGTTTATGGAACGCTTTGGTAACGACGTCTATGATGGCATCGGCTCGGCTGAAATGTTCCATATTTATGCCAGCAATCGTCTTGGTGATATAAAACCGGGATCACTTGGCCGTGTTGTTAATGGCTATACAATCAAAATCCTTCCCACAAATGCTGATGGTCCCGGAGCGCAAGAACTACCCGCAAATGAAACCGGAGTCATGTGGGTAAAGGGCGATAGTGTAGCCTTGGGCTATTTTCAGGATCGCGACAAAAGCTGGCAAACCTTCCATGGCCATTGGTGCAAAACCGGTGATTTATTCCGCTTGGATGCAGATGGCTACCTGTGGTTCTCCGGCCGTGCAGACAGCCTGTTTAAAGTCGGCGGCATCTGGGTAGCGCCGCTGGAGGTCGAGGAATGCTTGCAGGAACACCCTGCGATTGCGATGGCTGCTGTTATTCCGGCAAAAGGAGATGGATTAGACAAGCCCAAAGCATTTGTCGTGATTCGTGAAAACGAGTTACCCCGCATTTCTAATGAAGATGCTAAAAATAATCTTAGAATTGAACTTCAGGATTTTGTCAAAAGCAAGTTGTCGAAACACAAATATCCACGTTGGGTAATTTTTGTCGGGGATCTTCCGAGAAACGATCGCGGTAAAGTCGATCGTAAAGTCCTTATTGAGCAGGAAAAGTCTGGTCAAAGTCCATGGAAATGAAAGCGAACAAATATAGCTTGGCTGAGCTTACCACGGAACAATTCGCCCAATTCATCGAGAGTAATAAACCAGTTGTAATTTTATTGCCCGTTGGGGTACTGGAACCGCATGGCCCACACCTGCCGCTCATCACGGATACGGTAATCTCTCATCATGCTGCTATCCGCGCTGCGAATATTCTTGAGCAAAATCAGGTAATTCCGTTGATAGCTCCGCCGGTTCATTATGGCGTGACGGAGTGTGCCAGCGCTTTTAAAGGAGCCATTTCCATTTCTTCAGAAACATTGACTTCTTATTTAAGAGAAGTAATCCACGCTTTCTTAAAGAATGGCGTAGCGCATGTCTGCTTAATCAATAATCATCTTGAGCCAGTCCAGTTTACTGCGATAAATAATTCGATAAAAGAGATAGAAACCGGCAAAGCATCCGTTGCATGCCCACTCACAAAACGATGGGGACGAACACTGTCCGATGAATTCAAAAGGGGCGAGTGCCATGCCGGCGAATATGAAACTTCTATAATGATGTCTGCAACACCTGCAATGGTTGATGATGATAAGAGATTAGAACTGCCTGAAGTACCCATCAGTTTGTCTAAAAAAATAAATGCCGGTATCATTGATTTCGCTGAAATGGGTTTGACAAAATCGTATGCCGGTGCTCCGGCAAAAGCTACAGAAGACCATGGCCGTGAAATGCTAGATAAGCTTGCAGAAATGATTGCTACGGAAGTTCTGGAAGCGTTGGAAATTGGTGAGTAGGGTTTGTATTATGTATGTCATATTATTACCCTTAATTTTATTTCATTATTTTAAGCAATAAAGATTGTGAAATAGTAAAATGACTAGAAACGTATTTCTATTTTGTATCATTGGAGTGCCAGCGATAGCGGGTTTTATTGCGATTGAATTAGAAAAATATATTGGTTTTAATTTTTTTGACTACAATATTTCAAAATTTCTAATCATTGCAGTGTATATTCCGATAATTAGTTTTTTAAGAAATCGGTTTCTGAAAAAGACATTGAAAGACAATTACATATCGTGGTTCAGTTTGAAAGGACGGATTAGTCAGTTTAGAAAACCGTAAACGATGCAATTTTTGTAAATATGAATATATAAGCAATTTCCAAACGGGGTGGGATCTAGCTTCCTTTGCTTGACTGTCTTAACTATTTCTCCCTAATTGAAAAAATCAAACTGGGTGGCTTACAATAAGTCGAAAAAGCCCATTTTGATTCATTTGTTCTGCTCTTCAAATCCTAATTATTTTTATTTGCTTTTAGTAGAATTGGTTCTTAATTTACCATTTTTGTATCAGAACCCTTTTTGTTCGTTTAAATGTTGATTGGTTTGAATCAAGCGTATCTAGAAAGTTGTCGATAAATTTTTAGGCAGCAATTAAGTTTTATTTAATCGACAAAAAAACAACTAAGTGGATGTGTAAAGGAAAGTGACAGGGTTATGAAGGTTGGAATTATTATTGGTAGAATAGGTGATGTTGACGGCGTTGCCCTGGAAACAGAAAAATGGATTCATATTTTACAGAAAATGGGGCATGAGATATTTATCCTGTGTGGTCGCATTACAAAAAAAGTTGTTGAGAACGAACATACAACTGTGCTTCCAAGTTTGTCTTTCTTCTCGCCCAATTGTGAATGGGAACAGAACAGAGCTTTCTTTTTCCCCCCCGATGAACCATCTGAATTATTGAGTCACTTACATGTGGCTTCCGATGATCTTGCCATTCAGATGTTCAAATGGGTCATGAAAAATAACCTGGATGTGATTATATCCGAAAATGCCTCAGCACTGCCTGCTCATTTATCTATGGGCATGGGCATTAAGAAACTGGTTGAGAATACTGGCATCAATATCATTTGCCACGACCATGACTTTCATTGGGAAAGAGGCACACGCTATTTCACGCCATTCCCAGAAGTGCAGAAGATCGTCGAAGAAACCTTTCCCCCGCAGATCCCACATGCCCGGCACGCGGTGATCAATACCTACAGCAAAGAATATCTCAGAAAGAACTACAATATCGATTCAGTGCTTGTACCCAATGTCATGGACTTTGACCAACCATACGGTGTAAAGGATGAATACAATAAGGACTTATTGCAGGCCTTGAATTTAGAAAAAGATGATATTCCTTTATTCCAAGTAACCCGGATCTTAAGGAGAAAAGGGATAGAAACAGCTCTTGAGCTTGTTGAAAAGTTGGACAATAAAAAAATCAAGTTAGTTATAACTGGAAGTGCTGCCGACGACGATCGCAAAGGCTATTATAAAGAATTAATAGAAACGATAAATGACAAGAAGTTAAATGGCAAAGTTATTTTTGCAGACCATAAGATTCGCAACGATAGATCACAGGGCAGAAATGGAGAAAAGGTCTATTCACTTTCCGATGCTTATGCCCACGCAACTGCATGTACCTACTTCAGTACTTACGAAGGATTTGGCAATACATTTGTAGAAGTCTTACTGGCTAAAAAACCCATTTTTGTAAACAACTACAAACCGGTTTATTGGGAAGACATTGGCAATAAAGGTTTCAAGACAGTAATGATTGAAGATTCCAAGTTAACAGATAAAACAATATCTGAAATGGAGAAAGTTCTTTACGATAAAAAACTGCAAAAAGAAATGGCAGACTACAATTATCTTTTAGGCCAAACCAACTTTTCATATCATGTATTAAGGGAGAGACTTGAGGCTTTGTTCTACCACATCTAAGCCAAAACGAATATCCTTCCATCTTGCTTTTCCCGGTTAAGTATTGCATCAAAGCACAAATTATTTGTATAATGAATTAGCATAAATACGAATAGTAGTTTTAACCACCATTTTTAAGAATCAACACTTGACTTACAATTTCATAGGAGTTCGGTATGAAAGTTGGAATTATTATTGGAAGAATCGGAGATGTGGACGGTGTTGCATTGGAGACCGAGAAGTGGATCAAGATTTTGCATCAAATGGGGCATGAAGTCTTTATCCTCTCCGGACGATTTAGAAAATCGATCGTTACTCCAGACCACAAGATGTTGATTCCGAGTCTTTCCTTTTTTTCTCCAAATTGCGAATGGGAACAAAATCGAACTTTCTTCTTTCCGCAGGATGAACCCTCTGAATTGCTTTTACATTTGAAATTGGCATCCGACGATCTGGCTATCCAGATGTTCAAGTGGGTTATGAAGAACCATATAGATGTGATCATCTCTGAGAATGCTTCGGCATTGCCAGCACATTTGTCGATGGGTATGGCGATTAAAAAGTTGGTAGAACATACAGGTATCAAAATGATTTGTCATGATCACGATTTTCATTGGGAGAGAGGAACGCGCTATTCCACTCCTTTTGAGGAGGTTCAGGAAATAATAACCGAGACATTTCCCATTCAGATAAAACATGTCCGACATGCGGTAATCAATACCTACAGTAAGGATTATCTTAAAAAAGAATTTAATATCGAATCATTATTCGTGCCTAATGTCATGGATTTCGATTTATCCTATGGTGAAAAAGATGACTATAACGATGACCTTCCTGAAAATTTGGGTTTGAAAAAGGACGATATCCTATTGTTTCAAATTACCAGGATTGTGAAAAGGAAGGGTATTGAGACAGCAATAGAATTGATCAAAAAACTGGATGACAAAAGGATTAAACTAGTGATTACGGGTAGCGCAGCTGATGATGATCGTAAGGGCTATTACAAAGAATTAATTGCAATGATAGATGAACAGAAATTGAACGAACGTATCATCTTTGCTTCACACCGCATCTTGAATGATAGAGGCAAAAACCTGCAGGGCGAAAAAGTGTACTCCCTCTCAGATGCATATGCGCATGCGACTGCCTGTACCTATTTCAGCACCTATGAAGGTTTTGGAAATGCCTTTGTCGAGGCGGCTCTTGCCAAAACTCCAGTATTTGTCAATAATTACAAGCCAGTTTTCTGGCAAGATATCGGCAGCAAAGGATTTGAAATTGTTATGATCGAAGACGGTAAGCTCACTGACAAGGCTGTAGCTGAAATTGATCAAATTATTCATGACAAGAAATTGCAGAAAGAAATTGGCGAAAATAACTATAACTTAGGTAAAATGCATTTTTCGTATAATGCTTTAAGGGCAAAATTAGAGACATTGTTTTATCATATATAACTTTTTTCTGAATCATAAGTAGAAATCGTATTCAGTTGGTTTTGCTGTATGAATGAGTTAGATAGTTGAACTTTCATATCCTTAGGTTAATTCAAAAATAGAGAAATTGCCATGGATGCCACCACAATGCTTGACAAGCTTAAAGCTGAAAAAATTAATACCTGGTTTGATCTTGGCTTATTCATCGATCGATTTAAAGAAAACAGGGAAGTCCCAAGTGCCCAATTTACCGGATCTTTTGACGATTTTTTGAAATCGATATCAAAAGGGGGTATTGCCTTTATCACGTTTTCCTATTCAATCGACGGCGCTACAATGGAAAGTGAAAAGTATGTACAGGTATTCAAAAAAATATTGGGGAATATTAACTTGCACTATATTGCCGGAGAATTTCACGAAAATAGCAAATTCTATCGTTTTCCGGAAGCGAAATGCTTGCAACTTGATGAACTATCTAGCTTTGATAATTGGCCTTTATACAGTGATTTTTTCTACCGAAAACTGGTAAGAGGTGGAGATGTTTATAATAAACTGATTTTAAGTTTTTGGAAAGAAGTGATTGTCATTTGCGAAAAGCTCGGCAATTACATCCGGGAAAACGATATCAAGCTGCTATATATAATAAACACCAATTCAAATCCCGGGAACGTCTCACTCGCATTAGCCCTGGTTTTTATTTCAGAATATCTGGGTATCCCGGTTATTTGTAATAATCACGACTTCTACTGGGAGGGTGGCCATAGTGAAATTGATACGACCTACCATAATATCAAACCTGGCGCACGAGACCACTTTTTCAAGAACTACCATTTAGGTGAAGTTTTTTCAATCCTAGAAATGATTTATCCGTGGGACTCACGCTCCTGGTTATCCGTTAATATTAATGCTTTCCAGACCGAACAGCTCATCCGTTGGCATGGTCTCAATCCCGCAAATGTAACTCATATTGACACTGCCATTGATTTTGAAAAATATCATGAGATAGATGATCACCGAAAAAGCGAAATCTTTCGTCAATTAGCCGCAATGTTCGCCAATAATAACGGAACAGTTCAGGTCAATTCGGTTGCAACAACAATAGACTTATATAGTCAAAAAGAAGAAAGTTTGAAACCTGTTTTGATCGGGGCTGATGATGGTTCATTCATTGATTTTGAGCAGGATAACATTATATTACTGCAGCCAACAAGAATTCTCAGCAGAAAAACCATCGAAATTAATTTTACTTTGATCAGAAAACTATTTGAGGATGATGAAGTAAACGAATATTTTGAGCAAAATGAACAATTGAAAATAACAATACTGGTTTCGGGGCCAATCGCGACCGGCCATTTCAAATACTTTCTACATGTCATCCAATCATTTGGCGATACCATCGCAAGGCTTCAGGAAAAACACAGAAACAAAATATTCTTGGGATTTATGTTGAGCCAATACGATAAACCTTCCTTCATCCAACATTTTGAACATCCCATCAAAATTTCTGAATTATACAATATTGCTTCATTGGTGATGCTTCCAAGTGAAACCGAAGGGCGTGGCCTGCCTATTATCGAAGCCGCTGCATGTGGTATCCCTATCTTCTGCCGACGCTATGAACCTGAAGTTGCCTACTCCAATGTGATTGGCGAACATTTGCCAAAATCCGAACGCCTTACGGTAATCGAATTTACCGATCCTGAATTGAGCAATGATATTATTGAGTTGGTTAAACGCCAACTTTTCTCTCCAAAGGGATACGAGCATTTTAAAGCTCGAAACAAACAAATCGTTGAAAAACGGTATAGTTTCGATGCCCTGGTTAGCGAATTTGAAAAAATATTGGAAAAGCTTTATTTGCAGCTAAGTCCAGAGCATATTTCAGCCAGAATTGCACAAAGGTCTCTGGAGGAGTATCAACACCACTTAAACGAAAACAAAGAATACGCATCAAATCTGCTTAACACAAACCACCGCCAATACCTGCCTGGCTATGGCCAAATGGGATTTATGATTTTCCTTAAATCCCTGATCGATCCGAGTTACTTTAGAGTTGAAGAAAAGAAATTGCGCGGATGGGCTATGCAGTTTGCACAGGAATTGGTCGATTATACGCCAGACCCAACGCCAGTGCCACTGGATTTGATGCACGAATTTTTTAATAGTGTCGATGACATTTTTACATATCGAAAGAGTGAATTCCAAATACGCCATGACCACTCGCTCGCTTATCGTCATCGCAACAAAAATTGCTATCCTTACCACGATTTAACACCTCAGGAGTTAACAGGTGTAATCAATCTTCTTTATAATAAGATCATAGCGCCGCCTCCAATCATTAAAATTGAAAGTTCTCGCATTAGTGACAACTGGAATACTAATTTAGCTACACTTTATGATAATGCTGATTTAGCAATTGACAATGTTGAAGAACTTGAAGAACATTTAGAACGAAATACCCCTATTGCCCTGGTTCCTGGCCGAAATCTCGAACTCGAATTAGAACTATTTGCTCTCGACCCGGTAAGGAGACGATTAGGCTTGGAAAAAAATGAAAAAATCCATGAAAGGTTCTTTGATCGTGTTGATCTGGCGCCTATTTATATTATTCAACGTGAAAAATCATTAGGCAATTCCGTGACAGCCGAGGTGCTAAAATCTCATATATACTACAGCGATAACAAAGAACTTAAGTTGCTTTTTGAGCGTGGTGTCTGTAAAATCATTAAAAGTAAACAATTTAGTGTCGGTATTCACTTCTATGAAATTGGCAGAAAAGCAGCAGAGGCACTTGAAAAAATCAGGGATAGAAAAGGCATACTGATCACTGTTGGTGACAATGCCGCTATGATGACTGATATCGTAGATGTCGACCGCATCCACATTGGCAAAGTCTCCCACATATTAGCCGAAAAAATTCTGGGTATACCTATGGGAAGTGGTTATGTTCAGTGGGTTCCTGCAGGACTGAGGTTTAACCTGGCATTTCCGACATCGGTTCAGGATGGTAAAGGACTGAGCAAGATCCTTGACAGTTTCCGATTCCGCAAATTGTGTGATTCTATGGGGGAAGAGAATGTACTAAAAGTGCTGAAAAATGACGCTGAGGAAAAAGGAACACCTATCAAGACTGTTCTAAAAAAATTGGATCAATCAGAACGGCAAGATGATGAAGTTACACACAGTTCCATTAATGACATCTATTCGGATGGCTTGCCATGGGCTGGAGTGTTGGCTCATCTTGCTATTAGCAAGTCACAAAAAAAATGGCACTTTTCTGTTGTTTCGACTTCAGATAGACCGAAGACGGTTATGGAATTTATTGAAGAATTTTCCCGGAAAGTTGAAAAAAACGTGAGAATTGCCTGGAATGGCGGCTACATTTTAAATCCGGAACTCGTTGGCAAACTTGGTATTCCTGAAATATTTATTGGGTCCCCGCTCGGGTTGATCATTTCCGAAGGAAAAGTGCTTGCGCCACCCCTGTTCAACAAACCAGCTTTCCTGGTTATGCCGAATGGCAACCTGGATATCCGGCTAGTCAACTGTTCCAAAGGCATCACCATTGATGGTCCGATGGGCCCAATCCACTTTTCAAAAGAATCTTACAACCTTACAACACCTTTTGAAACACCTTGTTTTTATGACTTACTTTATGAGCCAAACAATCTGCCGGGAAATGGCAGGACATTGGTAAGATTGGCTGGTAATAAAATAAAAGAAGTTATTTCCACGGAAAAAGGGCAAAACATCTCAGTTTTACCTGTAGGATTGACGCTTTCCTTTCCTGTAAATCTAATGCCAAAGACATGGCAACCTGGACAAGAGCTTAACATTCGAATGAATGACTGGGAAGAAATTGAATCGGCTATTGAAGCTGGTCCGCAACTTCTGAAAGATGCTGAAGGTTGTATTAACATGGAACTGGAAGGGTGGAAGACGGGTAATTCGATCAGGACCCAGGCTGCTCGATTAGACTACACGGATATGCGGGGGCCTAAAATCGCGATTGGAATAGATCGTAATGGCGATCTGTCAATTTTAGCGATTAATGGCCGCATACGGGAATCCGTCGGGGCTACGCACATCGACATGGCGGAAATCCTCAAAGCTCAAGGAATTGTTGATGCGATGGGCTTCGATCCCGGAGGCAGTAGCACCTTGGTTGTTGATAATAATATTCTAAATATTTCACCCTACAACCATGATTATGAAAAAGATGTTTACAGCCTACCGCCGGAACCCAGGGCTGTGGCTAACGCTATTATGGTCTGGTAAAAAGCAGTCAATTATTACTTACTGACTGAAATTGAACATCACAATCACAAACAGGAAAATCAAAATTACACAACCGGAATGGGCGGTGTTCAGAGGCTTTTCCCTCCTGTTTGATAACCCTGGTAAAAGATGACCGTTCTTCTTTTAAGTCATCCAGATTGTGGTGATACAACTACTAGCATGCCTTTATTAAAGGGAATGCGCCACAAATTTGTGAGCAGTGAGAATATCAATTTCATTTCACGCGATTCAAGTGAAGTTTTGAAATATCATAGCAAATTCGATTTTCAATTCGAGTCAATCATTGACAACGAAATCTGGAAAAAATACGGGGTCATTGTTACCCCAACCGCTTTTATTATCGATAGCAATGGCCTTATTCGCCACAGAAAATCTGGGGCTTTTGCATACTGCAGCAATTAAAGGGTCGAATTAATTTTGTGAGTCTGTAAGAATTATGCAACATACAAGATTCTAACGAACTTGCGCAGTGGATGCAAGAGCTCCAGTTGAATGGGCTACTTTTCTGCTTTCTCAAAGCTTTGTGCAAATTCGCAGATGAAATGTCCTGAAACTCTTGCACCACTGAGTAAGTTCGTTATGAAAAAAGCACATCCTTAAAAATCCCGCCCAGAGCGGGGTTTTCTTTCCCACTTCGCCAGGCTCAGAACACAGCCTCTCAAAAGGGGATATGTAGCAAAAAAGGTTTGATTTTTTAAGCGTAAGGATCGCTAATTAGGGTTGGGTGATGATCCAATACATAAAGGAGAATAATTCTTGGCTGCAGGCGTGAACATCTATATTGCACTTTTTAGAGGTATCAATGTTGGAGGGAAGAACATTCTCCCCATGAAGGAATTGGTGGGGATTCTTGAAAAGATGGGTTTTGAGGATGTCAGCAGCTACATACAAAGTGGTAATGTGGTGTTTCGGAGTAAAACGAAATGTTCGAACAAGACGGCCACGGAAATTGGTGCAAAAATCCATGTAAGCCATGGCTTTGAGCCAAAGGTATTGTTACTTCAGGTGTCGGAACTGGAAGCTGCAATTGAAAATAATCCATTTGATAATAGCAAAGGGAAAATATTGCATTTCTTTTTCTTGGATTCTGTGCCTGAAGAACCGGACCTTGATAGCCTTAAGGCGATTAAATTCAAAACTGAGAAATATGAGCTTATAAATAAAGTATTTTATCTATATGCGCCTGATGGAATCGGTCGTTCAAAGCTGGTCGCAAAAGTTGAGAAGGCTATGGGCGTGCCAGTAACGGCTAGAAATTGGAATACAGTTGAGAAAATAATTTCAATGGTAAAGAAATAATACAAAACAAACAGCTGTAAGTTGATCAATTTTAATGTTGCAATATAATCACAAATTTGGCTTTTTATGCGACGAATATTGCCGTCTTGGTAGTATATGAGACTTGTATAAAACTATGTTGGGAGGCGCTTATGAAGTCTGCAGCAAAGCTGATGATTTTTGATCAGAACGGATACCTCTTCGCAGGTAAGGCGAAAAAGGACGGAAGGTTGGAGATGCTAGGTGGCAAGATCGACCGCGGTGAGGACCCAAAGCGTTCGCTGTTGCGTGAGCTGAGCGAGGAAGTAAACGGCGAATCGCTTCTAGATCATGTTCGACAAAGCTCGGTTGAACCAGTCAGAGTCCAAGCCGGAGAACAGGCTGACTTTGTCTTCAAGATAGAGGTCGACCAGATCGACCTGTCCGTCCTCGTCCAGAAAGGAGACGAAACCACAGCCCTGGTCATCATTAACCGGCCCACTGTCGAAAGGGCAGATCAACTAGTTCGTAACAAAAAGCTATTCACTGGAAGGACTTGGAAATTGTTCCAGGCGATGGGCTACCTTTCGACCGATTGAGAGGGGATGTGTGGCGAAAAAAAGGTTTGATTTTTTGAGTGTAGGTTCGTTAAATTAGGATATCAGAAGGGCTATTGAGAATATGGAGAGTAATTGTTTGTGGGTTTGACCTCTTATTTAATAAAAGTTCGCGATTCTATAAAAATCGATGTGATTGAGATTGCCAAATACGAAAGCAATCTCTCGCAGCAAGGGGAGTATGATGATACAAATGCTGGCTGGTTTAGTATTCCAAGGCAGGTGTTTTGTTTTATAGATTTCCTTGGCTCAATCGCCTACAATAACTATCCAAATGAAGATGGGGCAAGCACGCGGAAAGCTATGCGGTTTATTCAAGATTTTTTTCCGAAACACTATAGGCCATATAAAAATCTGCTGATTGCGATGTGGCGCCATGGCACAGTACACCAGTTTGTCCCTTATAGGTATTATGTAATGAAAGGTAATCGGAAAATTGTTGTAGAATGGTCATCCAACAGAAGCGATGAAGATCACAATAGGCTCGTTAACATGAAAACCTTCGATAAGAAAGGCCACAAGGACGTCATATACCTTGCCATCAATATTAATCAGTTGGCCGATGACCTGTTAATCGCTTTCGATAATTTCTTTATGAAAATGGCAAAGAAAAAGTCTTTCAAAAATGGCTGCTACAGACGCCTGAATCGTACTTTGGAAATGAAGAACTGTATAACCCCGGAAAAAGTAGGTAGAAAAAAAAGTCCCAAGAAGATTGAAGCAGAAAAAGAAATCAGAAAACAGATTATCTTGGCAAAAGACTCGACTAAGGGGGAAATGGATGAAAATAATAAATTACGAGTTGAGTGGTACCGTCTAGATTAATAAAGGAAACCCGTCCTCCTCCTCATAAAAACCTGCTAGAAAAGCGCACAAATCAAATCACAATTACCGGTATTCTTTCCGGATCACCAACTTCAATCCGGACCAAATTTCATCCACGGCACAAACTTTAATGTCGACCAGGTGCATAGGAAAAGCAGCGCGGCGAACTTCATCCTCCGTCATATCCGTCGGAACTTTTGATGCCATTT
>JADFJB010000074.1 GCA_022566355.1 candidate division KSB1 bacterium | reverse complement strand
AAGTCCATTATCCAGCTTGTAACTTTCATAATCGATTTTCAGTGATGTTTTATCACCGGCATACTGGCTGGTACATGCAACCAGGAACAATGCAGCTAGACCGCTAATAATTTTGGATTTCATATTATCTCCTTTGTTTAATTAAATTAAATGACAACTTCTAAAATGGATTTAAATCATGCTATGGGGATTGTACTAGTGTGTGGAAAAATTTCATAAACTTTAATATAAACGAATCTCAATTATAAAGCAAAAATAAACAAAAAAAATTAAGAAATTATGAATTTAACTTCTATTCAATTTTAAGGTAAAATCGATCAAATATAAAGTTGTTCAGAAGTTATTTTCTCCCCCATCCGTAAAAACAAAATACCACAAACACCAAGACTTAATTTTGAACAAATAGACGTCATTTAAAACCCCTGGAATAAAATCAATACTGTATTTTGGTCACCCGTTTAATTCTATTTTTTCTATCCTCAATATAAAGCAGGGTTTTAGAAGACAAACTAATCTTTATGTTTCTCGATTGCAGCCAATAAAAAACAAGCGCAATTAATAAGAATACGACACTTAGAAATTGTGTCTGGCTTAAACTAAAAAAATAATTATTAACCGCATCACCCCGTACAAAATCATTCAATATTCTCACCCCCAAATAAGACATTATAAAAAGCAAAAACATTTGTCCCTCAAATTTTCTACGCTTAAATATTATTAATAAAGCAATAATAAAGAAAATTCCGGACATAGCTTCATACAACTGGGCGGGATGTATTTGATGTGAAATCCCATAATGTTGTGTGGGTATACTTTGTGCCGGAAATTGAACACCCCATGCTAAAGAAGTTTCTGTACCGTAGCAACAACCCGCCAAAAAACACCCGATTTTAGTAATTGTTATACCTATTGCAAGAGGTGGAGCGGCATAGTCGGAAATATTCCAGAACGACAATTTATTTAACTTGATGTATAAGAAACTTAGAAAAACAACAAAAAACAAACCTCCATTTAAAGCAAATCCTCCCGGACTAATACTGAACACATTTACAAAATCAGACTCAAATTGTTCATAGTTATTTACAACGTATAGGAAACGTGAACCCACAATAGCAGAAACCTGGATTAAAATTATCAATCCAAACAGTTTGTTTATTGAAATGTTTTGACTCCTGAGCAAAGCGACAAATAGTAGGGAGCCTAACACAAAAGATAAACTTAACATGAATGAATAAGAAGATACAATCGCAGTGTCTATTTGAAATAAAATAGGTTGCATAGAATGCCCTTAATGAACACTACAGTTTAAATCTGAAACCATTTTGATTAGCCGTCTTTCATATCCTAAAACTAATATTTTGAATGACAGAAGGTTACATCGCCGCTTTGAATTGCATGGCGAATAGTCTTTTCAGATAATCAAACTTTTATTATTCGCTTCATTGTCTGCAAAATCAGTATTAGCAAAAATACTAGAACTGTTGAAAACAATAAAACCGTATTAACCAGGGTTTGTGTAAAATTAGTGTCAAACAATTTAATGGGGAATCCGATCGTTGCACAAGAAGCAGGAGGAGCGACGCCGTATACACACGAACCACCAAGAGCAACACAAACATTCAATCTGCCATATCCGAATTTATTATCGAATCCTGGCGGTCCCAAATCATCCGCTGTATTCTGAAGTTGGGTACGTACTTGATTTGGACTCCAAGTATTATTTTGGGATAATACGAGTGCAGCTGCACCTGCAACAAATGGTGTTGCGCTTGAGGTCCCATTAAAATTAGACACATAATTATTGCTAGAATATCCACCCGATCCGGATATATCTGTTGTGTAGACATGAACACCAGGGGCCGAAAGGGTGACTTCCGGGCCATTATGACTACCCCACCAGTTTTCACCATCTGAGCTGGTAGGAGTCTTGAACTGGTCCCATTCGTTTGTGGCGCTAACAGCAATGATTACTTTGCTTAATGATAAATTTGCTGGATAAATTACAGGTTGAGGACATGCGTTTGACCCACTGACACGACAATTACCCGCCGCAAAAACCACAACGCAATCATTTGTGATCGCATAATCGATTGCGGAGTTGATAGCAGAGGATGGTGAACCGCCTCCCCAACTGTTGCTAAGTATTTTAGCGCCTCGATCAACAGCTGTGCGAATGCCATCTTCAATAATCAAATTGGAAGTAATCCAATCACCATCTGGACTATTGCTATGGGCAATTCTAATAGGCATAATCTTTACTTCCCACCCGACACCGGAAACTCCCTCCGAGTTATGCGTGAGAGCTGCTGCGATTCCAGCACAAGCCGTCCCATGGCCGTCCCATGAATTAGGCTCTTGATTATTATCGCCATCTATAGCATCGTAGGGAGTAACTATTTTACTTGAAAGATCGGGATGGTCTGTGTCAACACCTTCATCAATGATTGCGATAATTATTGTATTAGATCCTTTAGTAATATCCCATGCTTCCGGCGCATCTATATCCGCATCAGAAACACCCGTTGCGCCAGTATTGTTTAATCCCCATTGGTTTGGATACAAAGGATCATTTGGAGTTGCTGAGGGAGAAGGCGCAGAAGCACCCCTAGCACCCATTCCATCTCCTTCTATTCTCGGGCGTTGAGGATAAATTCGAATAAAATTTGGTTCTAAAAAATCAATCAGAGGGTTTTGGTAATTCTCGTTGCAAATTGTAAGTGCTTCTCTCGGGGATTTACCAGTGAATTTTATAGTATAGCGGTTATTTATTTTTTCATTTTTCTGGACCACCTCAGCATTTGTGTTTTGAATGAACTGTTGGATGTTTGCCTCGGAAACATCTGATTTGAATTGAACGATAAATTCATTTACAAGAACCTGGTCAATACCTCCGACCTCATAGACTGGGACTGGATCCCCAGGTTCCACTTCAGAGCTCCCTCTTAGGTTTTCAACAGCTGTCCGAAACGTACTTGGTACTGCACCTTCTTTTATCCGGACAAGCAAAATGCCAAGATTTTCAAGTATTGGTGAAGTTTCAATTTTCCCAAACTCCGTTGTATCGATACTGGCGCTAAAAGATCTTATCTCAGTGGCACTCATTCCCTCTTTCAATTTTATTGCACTATATTTTGAGGAAATTTGCAGATCAATTTTTTGGCCATCAACCATATAGTAATCAGTTTGTGTCTCTTGTCCATAAGTAATTTCAAAAAAGCCAGTGCAACAAAAACTCAAAAAAAGGATGAGCACGATTGGTGTATTTTTAAGTTTTAACATATGACCTCCTTATTTATTGTGAATCCTGCAAATAAATTAAACGATACTTTTAACATTTCCTCTACGTAATCTCTCGGCTAAAAAATAAAACTTCTATGTTTGAAGGATTTCCTTCACACGAGTTTTTTCGAAGAACTTTATTAAATAATTATGAGTTTACAGAAAATTATTGAAAAAATATTTCAAATAATCAAAAATTTTAATAATGAAGAATTTGATTTTATAATTGCAGGCATTATCCTTTTGCAGGCATTATCCTTTTGCAGGCATTATCCTTTTGCAGGCATTATCCTTTTGCAGGCATTATCCTTTTGCAGGCATTATCCTTGATATAAAGTCTATTACTAATTTACTAATAACACCCCAAAAGAAACTAGATCAAATCACCAAAGTATAAGTTTTCACTGTCTTAATTATTAGTTATAAGTACACTAACAGAATAATCATTCGGAGTATATAAACTATCGATATGAGGATATGGATCGACTTCAATCAAAGAAAAATCAAAGCCTAACACAGTTGTATCTCTAACAAACATCGGATGGGTATTTAAATTGAAACTTATGCCTTTAATTCCATTAAAAAAAGTGAAGGAGATTTCAGCATTACCTTCCCAAACGCACACAACATTGATGGCACAGCGTGAATCTGCGACAAGCGAAGAAAATGTGAGCCAGCTATTTTCATCCGTATTTCTGAGTGTATCCTGGTAGGCAATCTTTAAAGTGTCGTTAAGCATTAATTTTTTTTCAACAGGTGAATTCGAAATGGAAGTTTTTTCACATGCAAAAAAACCACAAACAATAGCAATGGCAACAAAATAATGATTGATTTTCAATTTATTTTTCCTTGTTTAAATGTTTGAACAATATTAATAAACATAAAAAAGAATGCAATTTTTACTCGCTATAAATATTTTGGATTTATATTTTGGAAATCACAACAATTTTCTTTAACCTCTATCAATTCTAAAAGGTAGGATTTTATGGCTAAGATTACCAATAAACTCTGGGTATTGTTTTTTATCCTTATGCCTGTTTCTATCCAGGCAAATCCATTTTCAGACAAATTAAAATCTGACCGGGCTGCTCTTCAGAAAAGCTCTTTGCAGGATGTTCAGCCAGGTGTGATTGTAGTGAAATTTAGAGATCAAATCGCGCTGGCAAAAGGGAGCTCATTAACCGGCATTCAGTCATTGGATCAACTAAATAGTAAATACCAGGTTTATGCCATAGACAAAGCCTTGCCATTTCTGGAATTCTCTACCAAAAAGAAGGCTGGTCCTCTGAAGAAAGTTTATTATTTTAAATTTGATAGTGGCCAAAATCCTTTTGATGTTGCGAAAGAATTTGCCAGGGATCCATTTGTTGAATATGCAGAACCTCTGTTTATCGATAGAATTCAGGATACACCCAATGACCCCCAAGTGGAGCAGCAAGCCCATCTAAATTTTATTAATGCAGCTTTGGCCTGGGATATTGTAAAAGGCGAATCCGGCAACGTCATAATCGCAATTGTGGATGGCGGTGTCGATTGGCAGCACGAGGATTTGAAGGCCAATATTTGGAACAATGAAGACGAAATCCCGGGCAATGGCATCGATGACGATGACAATGGATTTATAGATGATGTTCGCGGGTGGAGTTTTGCAACCAACTCAAACGACCCGAGTGGTCGTGAATCTCAACGCTCCCTTGAACAACACGGTACCCATGTCGCTGGGATTGCAGCAGCAGTAACCAACAACAATATTGGCGTTTCCGGGGTTAGTTGGAATTGCACGATTATGCCTGTTAATGTAGCGCCAAGAAATGCGGAAAACGATAGTGTATTGCAATCTACTTACGATGGCGTTGCATATGCAGCAGACAATGGGGCAGACATTATAAATTGTAGTTGGGGTAATAGTCGTCACTCAAATCTTGCTCAAGAAATTGTCGATTTTGCATATGCAAATGGTTCTCTTTTGGTTTGTGCTGCTGGAAACGAACGTAAAAATGCCGATTCCGAACCTCATTTTCCTTCCAGCTATAACCATGTCCTCGCTGTTGGGAGCATTGACAATACCGGAAGAAAAGCGGGTTCATCTAGTTATGGCATTTCAGTAGATGTTTTTGCACCAGGCACATCTGTTTTAAGTACTTCCCCTCAAGACCAATATATCCGAATCTCTGGCACCTCCATGTCATCGCCGCTTACCGCTGGAATAGCTGGTTTGGTAAAGACACTCCATCCGGAATATACAGTGGACCAATTAAGAGAGACAATCAGGGTAACGGCCAACAACATTGATGGACTGAATCCCAGCTTTGCCGGTTTGCTGGGTAAAGGAAGTGTTGATGCATTGCAAGCGGTTCAAGAGACTGAGTCTCCGGCCATCCGTGTTGTTGATGCGTCGTATTCCGAACCCAGCGGTGAGGGCAATATTGAAGTTGAAGAGGTCGTCAACCTGGTTGTCAGGTTTACCAATTACCTCAAAGATGCATCCAACATTGCTATTTCGATAAACGCAATTGATGCCAATGTTTCCATCGTTAATGGCTCATCGAATATAGCTGTACTCAAAACAAATGACACTGTGGAAGCATCCTTTCAATTTGCAATTGAAAAGGAAATAAGTGAGGGTACAATTTTAAAATTCATAATGAATATATCGGCGGATAATTACTCTGATCGCGATTTAGTACAAATTGCCACCAATCCACCCCAGATTTTATCTCACGATACCGGTACATTATTAACCTCGATTACGGCTCAGGGGAACATCGGGTTTGCCGGATTTGCGGATGATACTCCAGGCGATGGATTTGTTTTCAATGGCACGAATATGCTCTTCGAAGGCGGATTAATGATTGGCACCGGTGTGAATACACTTTCCGATTGCATTCGCGGTGGTACAGATTCAGAACAGGATGATGACTTTAAATCATTAACTGCTTTGAGCATCGTTTCACCAGGAGAATTCTCTGATCAAGAAGGCTCGGTTTTATTGGATGATTCTTTTGCCTCCTCACCTTTGCAAGTGAATATAAGCCAAACGACCTTTACATATAACAAAGAGCCGTTTAACGATTTCATCATTTATCGATATAATATTAAAAATGTGGGTACAAATACGCTAACTAATGTTTATGCGGGATTGTTTTTCGATTGGGATATAACTACGAATGGAGGGATGGATAATGCCCGATTTGATGATCAAAGAAAAATTGGCTATGTCCAAAACGCAATCAATAATCCGACTTTTCTCGCAGCGACAAAATTATTAACCACAATTGGAGACTTATCCTATCGTTCCATACATAACTCGAATGAGGTTTATGGTGGAGACGGTCGTGACGGATTTACAAATTCTGAAAAATGGAATTTTTTACACAACGGTATTCAAACGAAAAATATCGATACGACCGATGTATCGACATTAACATCAACTGGACCATTTACGATAGAACCGGATCAAATCGTTGAAATCGGTTTTGCGGTTATTGGTGCAGCCAGTACCAGTGAATTGTTTGCAAACGCCGAAGCAGCACAGTTTTTATGGGATAATGGCTTGAGATCGGACGTCGCCCTTATTCCTCCGGCAATTTCAACATCAGTGCTGCAAAACCCGGCAGCTTCAAAATATGCGGATATTATCGTCATTTCGGAAGCCTCACTTCGTGAAGAACCGGAAGTAAAAGCCTGGGTCGGGAGTGATACGACTTCTCTGAACATGCAGCTCATTCCAAATTCAACAAGCGCTTATTCAGCAGCGTTTGAGTTCACAACTTCTGGAACCTATTCAATTCGCACCAAAGCGACTGGATTAATCACCGGAGTCGATTCTGTTCAAGTGAGGTCTTTTGCAGTGACCCTGGCAAAGCCAGGCGAAGCCAAAATCGTTAGCTCTCTTGACGGACAGGCTCAACTCCACATTCAAAAAGACGATTTAAAATCATCAACGTATTTTCTTGCGGATTATGAGGATATAAACGAGGAAAGAATCTATCATTTTAGTCCTGCAAATGAATTCGAAAATATTTTTGAAATGGAATTCGGTTTTGATCCGAAAAAATATCCTGATTCTGAAAAGTTATTTGTTTTCCAAAAACAAAGGGGAAATTGGTTGCCATTACCAGGTTCTGTAAATCCGGATAAAAATACTATCAGGATTTTTACAAATAAGCTTGGTGCATTCAAATTAGGGTATGATAGCGAATTCAAAGGATCGAATATTCTTCCAACCGCATATGCCTTACGACAAAATTATCCGAATCCGTTTAATCCCAATACCATTATCGAATACGATCTTCCTGAAGATAGTCATGTAACCCTGACAATTTTTAACACACTCGGTCAAGTTATAAAAGTGTTACACCAGGGAGAGCAGCCATCCGGAAAATATCAAATTTCCTGGAATGGTACAAACTCCTCCGGCCAATTTGTCGCGGCAGGAATCTATGTTTACCTATTAGCAGCAGAAAACTTTTCACAGACACGAAAAATGTTGTACTTGAAATAATGGAGTTATCAATGTTAAAATATCGCTTTATCAAATATTTCAGTATTTTTCTCTTGCCCATCCTCTTAGCCTGTTCTTCCGGTGACAACGGCCCAACCGGCCCATCTTTGGAAGATTTAATTTCTGAAGGTTGGACGGCCTTTGAGCTTGGAGATTACAGTTCAGCTGCGACTAAATTCACTGAAGCGATCAGCAAAGACCAAGCATCAACGGAAGCGTTTCTAGGATTGGGGTGGAGTTTGTTCAAATCAGATAACCTTTCGCGGGCGAACAATGAATTTACCGCTGGTTCATCAAAAGAAAGTCCGACAGCGGATCTGTTTGCCGGTTGGGCATTTGTATTGAATGCATTAAAAAGATATGCCAACTCAAATCAGCGATCCGAAAATGCCATAAGCCAGGATCCGGCCTGGCAATTTTCCCATGGTCTATCACTCGATGTAAATGATCTTCGTATTGTCAGAGCCGAAAACTATTTCCTTTTGGGCGATTTTACCAATAGTCTGGTTGAAGTTAGAATTCTAAATCCAAATTTTAACGTGGACGTCTTAACCAGCGAAGGACAAGCCGCCCTGGCACAGGAGATCGAAAGAATTAAAGGGTTGAATAAGCTGTAAATTTGGTTCCCGAAAAACTTATGTCTTATATTAATAATGAGTTCATTCTAAAAAGGTGGGATACCGATTCCATCGCTCTCATAAGTATTTGTTTTTATGTATCAATTTTTTTTAGAAAAGCGATGGCATCGGTTTTTAGAGTAGACTTAATAATAGCGAGTAATTTCTCTGAAATGACAGATTAAGAGTTTTTTGACAATTTGTTTTACAATCCTCAAACACACCAAAACTAATTGTAGATATAATTACAACTAATCAATTATCAGGATTCACCCGACTTATAAATTGATGGCTAAAAGGTCCATTTTTGTGGAATTTTTATGCATTTTAAAATTAATTCAAAATCATGAAGTTGAGAATAAAAAGCTAAAACAAGTAAAAGGAGAATTTCTCAAATGGTCGATTACTCGATAGCAGCCCTATTAAAAATTGGCTTTGTATATCTTATCGCAATCATTGTTTTTGGATGGCTGGCAATCTATTTTCCCATCAGACCTCTATTAAAGCGACTGCATAGCAGGAACCTGGGGGGCACAAATTGGGAGGCGCGAGCCGGGGACTGGTTAGGATTTCTGGAAAGGGTACTTTACATCATCACAATTGGCAGCGGGGTTTATGCATTTGTGCCGGTTTGGCTCGTCCTGAAAGTATCCGCCAATTGGAAGAGTTGGACAGAGGCAACGCCAAAATATCATTATAGCGCATTTCTAATTGGCAGCGCTCTTTCACTAATAATGGGAATTCTTGGGGCTCTGATGGTCAGAATATTAATTATGCTTTGGATGGGATAAGCATTATGCACTAAAACAACTCCACGATGTTATGGCACTTAACAACTAATAACTAGGCAGTAGATATGAAATTTTCTAATATATTGCTACAAGGAGGAGAAATGACATACAACAAAAATGAAGTACATCAAATCGTTAAAAGAATTCCAAAAGGCAAGATTACAATACCCAGTTTGATTGCAAAAAGTCTTGGAGTTCCGCAATCTGTCAGAGCAATTGGTCAGGAAGTATGCAGATGTAAAGCTCCTTGGGTATATAAAGTTATTTTGAAAGGCAGAGGGGAAAATTGGAAATTTCCACACCCTGAAGATAAGTCAGATTGTGAAAAACGTACCTCTTATTTAGAAGGAGAAGGGATTGAAATATCCTCAGATAAAAAAAAGGTATTAAATGCTGAAAGATTTTTGTGGGATCCGAATCAACAATAACTTGAGATCTCCAATTAATAATCAGACGGATGAACTCTTCGTTAGTTTTTATAATCCTGGTGAATCGGAAAAAGAACAAAGGTAAATTATTTGAGCTGAGAAATTTCTAACCTTTTGGTTTAACTTTATACAGAACCTGCCCCAAATAACCCCCGCTGTTTATTTCCGCAATATACAAACCTGGCTGCAAATGAGCATTCCTTTTTAACATTGGTTCCGATAAGGTTTCAAGAAGAGTACCTGCTTCCCAATCGTTGGTTCCGTCACTCAATAGGATGGGTGTATTTTTTTGGACTATTTCGGTGAGGACTTCTCTTAAACTCATCATATTTCCCTTTATAGAAAAATGTCATTTGCGCATTGCAGTTTATCTTGTATTATTTTTTAAAGCCTACGAATAATATATTTATATGTTCATGTTTTATTTTTAATTTTCTATTTATCAAGTAAACAATTAAAATACAGGAATTTTAATTTTTTTCTTGCATTTTATATTTGTCTATCTAATAGTACTTGACAATAAAAAAATAAATCCGTATTAAAACTCTTCCACTATTTACAAATAGCTAAAACAATAATAGTTTACGACAAAATATTGATCCTTTTATTCACTTCAGCACACTAGAAAAAGGCCTCAGAACTTATGACAAAAAGAAATTACATGTATATTTTTATATCTGCAATGGTTGTTATGGGTTTGTTCGTCTCTCTTAATACACTGCGTCAAGATTTAAGCTTAAAGAGGCAGGCCCAACAATTAGAAGAAGGCATTGATGAAACGGCTCAAATCGAGCAAGCCATTACTCCAGCAACGATTGGCAATGTTGAATATCGAAAATTCCCATTAGTCGGTAGCAGGACGGCACTGTGGGTGATAGCGCAATTACATCTTATGTTTGGCGCTTTTGTACTGGCCGTACCGATGTTTGCACTGATCATCGAATTTATCGGTTACAAAACCAAAGAAAAAAAATATGATAAACTGGCCTATGAATTTACAAAGTTACTCTCTGTATCCTTCTCTTTTACTGCCGCCCTGGGAGCCATGCTTACCTTCATGCTTATGGTTCTATATCCGAAATTAATGAATTACATGATGGCAATTTTTACCCCGACGTTTTTACCCTATACAATGCTCTTCTTTGCAGAAGCAATTTTCTTATACAGTTATTATTACGGCTGGGGAAAATTTTCACCGAAAGTTCACCTGGCTTTGGGGGTCTGCTTAAATATTGTTGGTACAGCCATCATGTTTATAGCCAATGCTTGGTTAACATTTATGAATACACCTAACGGAATAACAGAAACCGGCGCGTTAATCAGTACCTGGGATGCCATTAACAATTTTATCTGGATGCCTATCAACATCCACAGGATTATAGCAAATGTTGCCTTTGGCGGCTCCATTGCAGCAGCTTACGGCGCTTATAAATTCTTAGGCTCTAAAACTAAAGAAGAAAAGGCTCATTACGATTGGATGGGCTATGTAGGCAATTTCATCGCAATCAGTGCGTTGTTGCCGCTGCCTTTTGCCGGCTATTGGCTGGGCAAAGAGATTTATGCATATTCCCAAAGTCTTGGAATCGTTCTCATGGGAGGAACATTCTCCTGGCTGTTTATCATACAAGCTGTTCTCATCGGCAATCTATTCTTAGGCGCCAATTATTACCTATGGCTCAGCATGGAAAGGATTCAAGGCGCCGAACGCTTCAGAAAATTCATAAAATATCTTTTGGCATCCATTACTCTCTGCTTCATCGTTTGGGCTACCCCGCACTCGCTGGTTGCCTCTATAGAAGAAGCCAGAAGAATGGGCGGAGCTCATCATCCAATGCTGGGGGTCCTTGGTGTCATGTCCGCGAAAAATACGGCAGTCAATATTTTGATCTTAACGACTTACCTGAGTTTTCTATTGTACCGCCGCGGTAACAAGGTGCCAACAGTCACCTGGGCTAAAAAGGGCAATACTGCGCAATTCTCCATATTTGCGGCAGTGGCTATTTTTGTGATATTTCTTGGCATCTACGGATATTTTGTCGAGGCGAAAATTCGGATCGGTTTGTCAGTTCCTCAAGTTTTATCTGTCTTATTTGCCATGTTCTCCATAACTATCATCGATGTTTATATGTACAAGAATGCTGAAGTGAAAGGTAAGATTGAATGGGGCAAGATGCCTGCAAGGTCGCAATATGCTCTTTTCTTTTTAGCAATTACATTCACCTGGTTAATGGGGTTGATGGGATATGTCCGCTCCGGATTGCGTCAGCACTGGCATATCTACGGTGTAATGAAAGATACTTCTCCTGACGCATTTACACCCACACTGGGTTACGCCTCCGGCGTTGTTTCAGTTACTGTGCTCATTTTCTTTACATTTATTGCAATCGTATTTTGGCTCACCAGCCTATCGGGTAAAAAGGATTGGGAAGAGAAATCGTTGGAGGCACAGTCATGAAAAACGGTTTATCTATTTTCCTTTTTACGGTTTCAGTTACATTATTCTATTGGTATGTTGGCCAGCAGGTGCCGCAAAAGATAACCTATCCACCAGAATCCACAGAACTCAGCGCTGATATGACCACTGATGAGATGGTTGTTGTTGGGGAAGAAATCATGAGCGGTAAAGGAACCTGTATGACTTGTCACACTATCGGGTCAACAGCAGATGGCAGATTTCCAGACTTAGGAAATATTGGCGTTATCGCAAGCGCCAGAAAAGATGGAATGACTGATATTGAGTACCTGGCCGAATCAATCTACGATCCGAATATTTATGTCGTTGAAGGATTCCTCCCCGGTATGCCCGCGATCCACAAGCCGCCAATAAGTTTAAGTGATGAAGAAATTCTAACGATTATCGCCTACTTACAATCACTTGGCGCTGCCCCTACCGTAACCATGCAAACCACGCACAGCTTTACCGGGCAGGGTGCCAGCGCTTCCGAAAGTGCAGCGGCACAAACCGCGGTACTAATATCTAATCTTGACGGACCTGGAATATTTGTTACATACGGATGCAATACCTGCCATTCAGTGGATGTACCCACTCCATTGATCGGACCAAGTCTGGTTGATGTTGGCAATCGACTCGCAAAATCTCAAATTTATGAATCCGTACTTGAACCGGATTTAAACATAACTGAGGGATTCCCAGCAACCGTTATGAAAACATACTTGGATGGAATTAGTTTTTATGATAGAGTGTCTACTCAACAATTAAAAGTTTTGGTTGATTATCTCGAATCATTGAAAGGAAGCCAATGAATTTCTTAGTTGTTCTTCCCGTTGTCGCAGTAATGATTGTGCTGAAATTTACCAGGATCAATATCCTGGGTTGGATGGCCGCCTGGTGGTTTGCGATCTATTTTGTCCTGGTTTACGGCATCGATCCACCCATGCCGTCGTCCATCTTTGGCATGTTCATGGCAATCGTTACCCTTGCCTTGTTGGCTTATTTGACTGCAGATTCTGAGAATCTGGAGTTTGCTAAATCTTCAATCATTCGGTTTTTGACCGACAAAAAATTTATGACTCCCCTAATTATCGTGACTATTGGATTACCTACCCTGGTCGCTACCCGGGTTTACTTAAATGCAGCAAAGCGGGTGCAGCCACCAGTTATTGCAAGAACCATCCATCCACCGCCGCCAACTGAAATCACTTTTAAAGGCACAAAAATTGATTTGGTAACTTCAGGGAATCCCTACCGGGAATTGGAAGAAACCGATCCGAACAGTTTTCTAAAGCACGTTGAAAATGGCCGGCGGGTGTATTACCAAAATTGCGTGTTTTGTCATGGCGACAACATGCGTGGCAATGGTATTTTTGTCCATGGGTTAGACCCCATCCCGGCAAACTTCGCCGATCCGACTACTATCGCGATGCTTCAAGAATCTTACCTGTTTTGGAGGATTGCAAAGGGAGCTCCCGGGTTGCCGGAAGAGGCAACACCCTGGTCTTCTGCAATGCCGGCATGGGAAAAATTTTTGTCGGAAGAAGAAATTTGGGATGTAATTCTTTTTCTGTATGATTACACGGACCAACGTCCCCGAGCGCAGGAGGAACATTGAGAAAACTGATTTACTCGAATATTTGGTTTTTATTTATATTGGTCAATTTTGGTTCTGCCCAGGATAACATTCTTGGTACCGAAGAGCAGCGGGCAGCTGGAAAA
This sequence comes from candidate division KSB1 bacterium, assembly GCA_022566355.1. Lineage (NCBI taxonomy): Bacteria > Pseudomonadati > Candidatus Zhuqueibacterota bacterium. The sequence continues at coordinate 9,506 of JADFJB010000074.1, read as the reverse complement.
CAGCTATATGATAAATATTGTGCCCAATGTCATGGAATTAATGGCGATGCCAACAGCGTTGGGAAAAAATATTTCAGACCCGAGCCACGCGATTTTACCTCCGGAACGTTTAAATTCAGAACAACGGAAAGCGGTGAATTACCGACACATAATGACATTACCAGAAGCATAAAAAACGGGATGCCATCCACAGGTATGCCGGCATGGACAAATTTTTCCAATAACGAATTGGACAACCTGGCGTATTATCTCAAATCCTTTTCAAAAGATTTTGTTGATTTCGGTGATGTGACTCCAATAACAATTCCCAATCCGCCATCACTAACCGAAGAATCAATCCGAAGAGGCAGGCAAGTTTTCGTAGAAAACCAGTGTGTTGATTGCCATGGGAATCTTGGGCTCGGGGATGGTCCATCTGCCCCAACTTTGATAGACCAGTGGGATCAACCCATTCGGGCGGCAGATTTAAGCAAAAAATGGACTTTTAGAGGCGGTCCCACCCGGGAAGATATTTATCGAACTTTTACAACAGGATTGGACGGGTCTCCAATGCCTTCCTATTCCATCCAACCTCCGGAAGATCAATGGCATTTGGTGAATTATGTGTATTCCCTGGGAGAGTCCGAAGCCAATTACGGCACTTTGGTAATCGCCGAAGGATTAGAAAGTAAAATGGACATAAGCCAGGGTAAAGCCCTGTTTCAAAATGCCAATGAAACCCTGTTCCCAATCGTTGGCCAGATCATTGAACCGGGTAGACAATTTTATCCTGGTGTGAATGCGGTTAAAGTAAAAGCAGTATATGACCAGGAGGACATCGCAATCATGCTTACCTGGCATGACATGAGCGCCGAAACCAATGCCGGCAATAGCCCAACTTTAGTCGCGCCAAATTTTGATCCGAATGCCGATCCTGAAACGGATGAATTTAATGATGCTGTCGCAATCCTGCTTCCGTCAAAACTGCCACAGGGTATAAAAAAGCCTTATTTTATGTTTGGTGATAGTAAAAATTCCGTTGACCTCTGGTTCCTCGACTTAGCTAAAGATTCTGCGGATTTTTATATTGGTAAAGGCAGTCAGAATCTCAAACCTGGTGAATCAAATCTGGAAGTCACTCATAGTTTTGAAGAGGGAGAGTGGACTGCCATCTTTAAACGAAAGAGAATTTCAGAAGATGGACTATCGTTTGAAGAGAACACCTTTATTCCCATCGCATTTTCTATTTGGGATGGATTTAATAAAGAGCGTGGCAACAAGCGCGGACTCACTTCCTGGTATAACTTATATTTACAACCCATGGAAACCGAATCAGCTGTGGGACCCATGGCCAAATATGCAATGATCACTCTATTGGCTGAGCTGGGTCTGATCTTTTTTGTCCGAGTAAGATATAAAGGGAAATCTTAAAAGGTTTAGTTAACTAGTTAACATTATTTAAATCATTGCGGATTTCTGATTTCGGAATCTGGAATCCGCTGGTGAAATCTAAAATCTTATGAATAATACCTCTATTTTTACACCTTCCCTCATCTCGTGGAATCTCACCAAGATGTGCAATTTAAAGTGCCCTCACTGTTACATGGATGCCGGAAAAAAAGCAGCAGAGGAGTTAACTACAGAGGAATGTTTTGATTTGATTGATGAAATGAAATCTCTCGGTACTGAAATGCTGATCCTTACCGGCGGTGAGCCGCTTTTACGCCGGGATATTTACGAAATTGCTTTGCGGGCATCCGAAAAAGGTATGTGGGTCGTGATGGGCACCAATGGTGTTTTGCTCACAGATAAAGTTGCCCGGAAAATGATCGAATGCGGTGTAAAGGGAGTCGGCATCAGCATCGATTCGCTCGATCCTGAAAAACATAACACATTCCGCGGCGGACCAAAATCCTGGGAGTATTCTGTTCGCGCTTTGGATATTTGCCGGGACAATGGCTTGCAAGTTCTGGTTCAGACCACCGTTATGGAAATGAACTATGATGAAATTCCCAGGATCATAGAATTTGCCCGGGAAAAGGGCGCCTGGTCCAGCAATTTATATTTCCTGGTTCAAACGGGACGCGGTCAAAAAATGAATGACTTATCTCCTGAAAGAACTGAAAACATGCTGGCAAATCTAGTGGAGCTGCAGGACAATTTTAAACCCATGCTGGTTCGTTCCAAATGTGCACCGCAATTTAAGCAAATAGCCTATGAGAGAGGCAAAGGTGGATTGGAGAGCGGTGGCTGTATGGCGGGAACAGAATATTGCAGGATAACCCCCGAGGGAGAAGTGACCCCCTGTCCTTACATGAATGTGGTAGCCGGAAATGTCAGAGAAAAAAGTTTTACTGAAACCTGGCATTCATCCCCTGTTTTTTCCAAACTTAGAGATTTAAAACAACTGAAGGGACGCTGTGGCCGGTGCGAATTCAATGAACTTTGTGGGGGCTGCCGTTGCAGGGCTTATGCCACTTTTGGCGATACCATGCAGGAAGATCCCGCATGCACCTATCAGCCTACCGGCGTAAAATTGGAATTGCCGGAAATTCAGTGGACTTCAGAGGCACAGGAGCGACTGCAAAGAATCCCTATTGCTTTTATCAGAAAAAAAGTAAAAAAAGGCCTTGAAATATTTGCGCAACGGAATCATATTCATTCCGTTACAACAGCAGTATTTAATGAAGCCATCGCCGGAATGGATCGGCAGGATTCATTCTCAAAAATGCCGTCTTTTATTAAAGGAAATCAAGAAACCAACCCTGAGAAATTGGTATAACCAAGATTTAAATGAGGAGAAGAAATGACAACAACTGATACAGCTATTCTAACTCAGCAAGTGCAAGTGGAGAACGAAATCGCTAAACTAAATAAGAACGGTCAGACTCAGGAATTCGAAATCAAAGAATTACCGCAGAAATTTATTCGTTGGCAGCTTGATTATAAACACAGTATTTATGATGCGATTGAAAAGGATGAATATGTTGCATTTAACGCCGGACATCTCCCGGTTGTCGGTACCTGGGGAGAAGGTGATGGAGTTCCGAACCTGGCCAATAAGGGTGTCGGTTTTACGCCTAAAGATGAGCACATAGATCATTATTTAAACCTTGTGGAAAGTGCAGTTGCAGAAATTCAAACTTTACCGCCGCACGCCGTTAATGATACACGGGAACTTCGCATCAAAACCGCTCGCGAGTTCTACGCTCACCCGGAGCATATCGATTGGCGCAGGCTAGGGTTGTTGGAAATTTTTGAGGGATCAACTTTTCGTAATCTTTCAGCCAATCCAAGGGCTTCGGTGCTTTGGACCGGTAATGCACCCATCTTTGTCAGTTTCCAGGTAGATTGTATTGTCGAAATTATTACTCCGGAAGATCCGCGCTATCGCTTTTCCTGGGCTATGCGCCGGCTTTTCGAGTATGAACCTTTCCATGTCGTTCAAACCATGTACCCTTATGCTTATTGTTTTTGGGTAACCCATTTTAAAGACAAAACCCCAATACGGAGGTACCCGGGTAAAAGAAGCGACAATACCGTGAATGAAGGGCACGGGAAGGTTGATTCCGCGAAATAAATAAGTAGAAACAGGACTGGGGATTGGGGATTAGTAAGCTAGGGATTTGGTAACTAAACGGTTAAGTAGATAATTGATATCATTTCTAACTAATCCCATCAAACAGTGGTGATGTTTCTCATTATTCATTATTAACCTGCATTATTCATAAATTCTGCCACCAAGACTCTAAGACACTAAGATTATATAACTTAGAAGAACTACGATTAAAAGCTGAGCTTCTTTCGATTTATTTTATAAAACTTATTTTCTTTTTTTTTCAATACTTTGTGCCTTCGAGCCTTTGTGGCTATGAATTGTTCAGGTTAAGTTGGAGGCCTTAATGATTTTCTCAAAGGGAAATAATCTCTTATTCTTATTAATTTTATCTCAAGCTTTCCTTTCCTGCGCTAATCAAAACCCAGAAGAAGGCCGGCTTTCACCCTTGTTAGATGGTTTAGGGAATCATCACCATCCAATTTCTACAAATGTAGATTTGGCGCAGAAATATTTTGATCAGGGACCAGAGGATGAAGAAAAAGTCTACCAGGCAGATTTACAAATATTCCCTGAAAATGGCGGATCTTTGTATGGCTTAAAATTAAGCCTTGAGATGCAGGAGAAAAAATCAGAAGCCAATGAAGTTGAGGATAGATTCAATAAAGCCTGGGCCTGGTCTGATGTTGCTTTAAAAACATCCCGTTTTTGAATGGGTCTGGAAATAACAAACTTAAATGAGTCAAAGGGATTCTTCCTATCGTCGTAAAGATATTTGTTGTCGTGACTAAAATTTGCATTCAAAAGGTTATCCGGTTATAATCTATAAAATCATTCCTTTATCATCGATGCAACTTGGAGTAAAGTATCATAACCCGCTCTGAACTCACCGAGTATTTTCTTCGTGTCAGAAATACTAGCGAAAAGCTAATCCTTTTAAAACTATGGAAGAAATAAACCTGAGAGCTATGAGGAAAGCGGATTGGCCCGAAGTGGCCGATCTCATTTATGTCTCCACCAACTATTGGTATGAAGCACATAACCTGGGCGCTGCTTTTAAAGGTGGGCCTTCTTCAACAAGATTGCACTGTGAAATGTATGAAGCCCTCGATCCTGGCTGCTGTATTCTGGCCGAACATCCGGAAACCGGTCGGATTATGGGTTCTTGTTTCTATCATCCACGGGAAACGCATGTCTCTTTGGGTATCATGAATGTTCACCCAAATTATTTTGGCTCGGGGATCGCTAAAAGCCTGTTGAAATTCATCATCGATTATGCTGAAAGAGAAAATAAACCGGTTAGACTCATCTCCAGCGCTATGAACCTCGATTCTTTTTCACTCTACACACGGGCAGGATTTATCCCCAGAGCCGTTTTCCAGGATATGATCCTCGAAGTTCCCAAGGGTGGACTGAATATGCAATTGCCTGAATCTCAATATGTTCGGGATGCAACTTTGGCTGATGTTGCAGCAATCGCTACATTAGAAATGGAGATCAGTCAGATACGTCGAGAAAGGGATTATCGTTATTTCATTGAGAATCAAGCCGGTATCTGGCATACCTCGGTTTTTGAAAATGAGAATGGAGCAATCGAAGGATTCCTTGCTTCAATTCATCACCCGGGTGTTAACATGTTGGGTCCTGGTTTTTCAAAAAATCAAGAACAAGCAGCTGCTTTGATTCTCGCGGAATTGAATGTTAACAAAGGCCGTTCCCCTGTATTTCTCATTCCGGTTGATTGCAAAAGTCTGGTTCAGCAAGTCTATTCCTGGGGAGCAAGGAATTGTGAGATCCATTTCTGCCAGGTATATGGTGAATTCCACCCCTTTAATGGCGTTGTGCTACCTACATTTATGCCGGAAACTGGTTGAAGGATTAATGAGAAATGAGTAATATGGCTACGGTTATTAGGGTCCTCACAAAATGTTAAAACAATGACTAATACTTAATCAACAATAATATATTATACTTGCAGTTAATTACAATAATTGTTATTATTGGAAGTTATAATATACATTAGGAGTATCTGCTATATTTTTTAATATTTAAATGTATTAAATTACAGCGTTAGTCATTATATGCGATGATAATATATGAATAAAGAGTTAGCAGGATTAAGCACCCAAGAACGAAAAATAATCAGCTACTTCACAGCAAATGAGAAAGAAATAATAGGAATTGATGATTTACTTTCTCTACATCCATGTCCTCGCGGGACTGCAAACCAAATTTTAAGCCGATTGACACGGAAAGGATGGTTACAGCGTCTAAAACGTGGAGTATATACAATTGTACCAATTACTTCTTCAACACCAAAGCCTGTCATTGAGAATGCATGGCCACTTGCTATGGATTTTTTTCGTCCTGCATTTATCTCTGGATGGTCTGCAGCTGAATACTGGGATTTAACTGAACAGATATTCAATACAATCTCGGTTGTGACAATGACACCTCAACGTGTTACGAATCAGGTAATTGGTGGCATTCGATTTAGAACGAGAGTAATAATAAAAAAAAAGTTTTTCGGAACAATAACAAAATGGTTTGGGAGTAAAGTTGTTGAAATTGCCGATCCAAACAGGCTAGTCATAGACATTTTGGATCTTCCTCGCTTCGGAGGAGGCGCACAACACACAGTGGATATCATGAGGAATTTTTGGCATTCCAAAAATTGCGATCCGGATTTATTATTGAAATATGCTTTACGTTTTCAACGTGGTTCACTATTTAAACGTCTGGGCTTCTTGACAGAAAAGTTCGGTACTCCTGTCCCTGAGGGTTGGATTCAAGAATGTCAAAGAAATATTTCTACGGGAATTTCAAATCTAGATCCAGACGGACCAGCATCCGGTAAAATAATCAGTAAATGGAATCTTCGAGTTAATATACGAATATAACCATAAATGATTCCTAAAGCACAAATCCTGGAATTAGCTAAGCATCATGATCTGTTGCCAACAACAATTGAGAAGGATTATGTTATAGGATGGTTTCTTAGGTCTATCTCATTACATCCCATTATTTCAAAATGGATATTCAAGGGAGGAACCTGTCTGAAGAAGTGTTATTTTGAAACCTATAGATTTTCTGAAGACCTCGATTTTACAGTTTCACCCGAAATATCGATTAGTGTTGATTCTATAACAACCAATCTGGATGAGGTAGCTAGTTGGATAGAATCAAACACGGGTTTAAGTTTTCCTCGATCAACCTGGAAAATTGAAGAATATGAAAATCCCCGTGAAAAAATATCATACCAAGTAAGAATTCCTTTTAGTGGCCCTCTAGGTTTACCAAACAGTAGCTTGCAGAGAGTAAAATTAGATATTACTCAAGACGAGTATATTTCGAACACTCCTCAACTCCGTAATCTTTATCATGATTATGAAGATGCAACTAGTCCCTCTCCTCAAATTCTATGCTATACAATCAACGAAATTTTAGCCGAGAAAACACGTGCGCTTGTGGAACGAAATGGTCGAGTTCGAGATGTTTATGACATTGTAAATATAAGTCGTAATTTAGAGAAGAAATAGATCCGCAACAAGCAAAAAGTATAGTAGATAAAAAATTTAACTTTAAGGGATTCTCACCTCACTCGGTAAAACAGATAATGGATTCAATAAACTTAGACTTACTGAGGATGACGTGGCAACAACAATTAACGCACCAAATTAACATACTACCACCTGTTAGCACATTTATTGATGATTTAGAAGACGCTATCGCTTGGTGGTTTGAACCCGCTATGGCAAAACCAAATCTCCAATCAATGCCTCAAGCAACAGGCGAGCTAGTGCCACGTTCCTATTTTCCAGAGGTTAGATCTACAATATGGACGGTCTGAACTGGACAAAATAAGGTATGCTGCAAGAAATAGGCTTTGTGCGGTAGTTTTGTATCATGGGTCAAATCGCTTAGTGGAACCATATTCACTACGTTACCCGTCAACTGGTAACAAAATATTGCATGTTTGGGAAGTCGAAAAGAATGGAATGGTATCTGATTCACATAAAAGTTTTAGAATAAATGAAATAACTTCAGCGTCTGTATCTAATCAGCCCTTTATTCCAAAGTGGATTGTGGAATTATGATCGTCTATTAAGATATATTAATGAAATTAATACCAGAAAATGATTCTAACTGACTTGGGAAAATATAAAAAAATTATGCTGGTACATTTATCACAACTTATCATCACTAATAATCTAATTAATCTAATATAATCCCCAAAAACGACCTTATCAAAAGGAAATATCCGCAGAATTTCCATTCGAATCAATGTGGACTATGAGCAATAATCAGTGGTGGCCTGCAAAAATGAGGAGTTGAACTTCATTTGTCATCAATAAGAAAGGAGATAAAAATGATTCGTGGTGTGCATACTATGTTTTACAGCTCTGATGCTGAGGGTGTTCGTGCGTTTTTGCGTGATAAACTCGGACTAAAGTCAACGGATGTAGGTGATGGCTGGCTAATTTTTGAACTTCCTGAAGCCGATATGGGCTGCCACCCTGCAGACGAGAGTGGAGAGCACGGCAAACCGACAGGCTCTCATGATATATCGTTCTATTGTGACGATATCGAGAAGACAGTTGCGGAATTGCAGGAGCGGGGGGTAGAGTTCTTTGGCGGGATTGTGGACTTAGGGTTTGGATTATCCACCTATTTCAAAATGCCAGGAGATCTTCGCGTTCAACTTTACCAACCGAGTTATTCGAAAAACTTTGATTCCTGAACGTATTTGAAAGTGCCTGATTGAAAATTGAAATAAATGTAAATCGAACTTTAATTTTGAACAAATCGGATTTCAAGGTGGCAACCTAAAGCTTCAGCGTATTTTTTTATAGTTGCAATCGATGGAGAATGCTTGCCGCTTGTTAATGAGGATTCAAGCCTGGTTACTGCCGGAGGTTTCGTACCCATCCGTTTTGCTACTTCCGCCTGGCTCAAACCAGCCTTTTGCCGTGCTAAAAGCATTTCTCTTAAAAGAATATATTCTGGTTCGAGAGCATCGTATTCTTTCTTAATTGAATCACGAGCAAATGCTTTTGATTTTAATTCATCATGTTTCATGATTTAACCTCTTTCATTCTTTTAATAGCGATATTCAATTCCTTCTCAGGTATTTTTTGTGATTTCTTTATGAATACATGAAGCATTACAATTTCTTTTATTTATGAGATAACAAATATGTTATCATAGATGCAATAATAAATGCTAAATCAACAAATTAACCAGAGCCTTTGGAACGATAGGAAAGAGTATTCGCCTTTAGTCTTATCTTTTATTGTTTATCAAAAATACTAATTGATTTTTTCAGGATATAGATTTAGAATTATCTGAACTTGACAATGCACTCAAATCATAGAAACCCAATAGGCCCAAAAATGACCTCAAAAGAAATATCCGCAGAATTTCCATTCGAATCAAAGTACGTCGAGATTCATGGTTCAAAGATGCATTATGTCGATGAAGGCTCCGGCGACCCCATTCTGTTTTTGCACGGCAATCCGACTTCTTCCTACCTGTGGCGCAATATTATACCCTATGCTGTCCCGCATGGGCGATGTATTGCTCCCGATCTCATCGGCATGGGAAAATCTGATAAACCCGATCTAAGCTACCGTTTTTCTGATCATTATAAATATATAAAGGGCTTTATTGAGAAGCTGGAATTGAAAAATATTACTTTTGTGATTCATGATTGGGGCTCCGGACTTGGCTTTCATTATGCCATGGGACATGAAGAAAATGTCAAGGGAATTGCGTTCATGGAAGCGATCGTAAAAACCGTCAGCTGGAAGGGATTTAACAAGGATTTCAAATTGGGTTTCAAATTAATGCGTTCCCCGTTTATTGGCTGGTTGATGATTAGCGTGATGAACGTATTTGTCAAACAGATATTGCCGAAAGCAACCGTGCGGAAAATGACTTCTGAGGAGAAAAAAATAAACGAGGCACCGTA
>JADFJB010000073.1:8697-23404 GCA_022566355.1 candidate division KSB1 bacterium | reverse complement strand
AGCGCTTTAATCGGGGGTCTATTTGCATTAGTTAAGCACAAAATGAACTTTTGATTAAAGCTTGCAGGAGTGACAAGACCGATTCTCGGACAGTCTGATGTTTATCGGGGATCTATGTGGCCTGTGTAACAAGATTCCCGATAATCCCGCCCCAGGCGGGACGGGAATGACAGTTTTATAAATCAGTTATGAAGTTTGTGAATTATCCTGGTTAATTATGACTTCACTCAAAATTCCTTTGGCTTAAAACTAAAATCTGTTTTATTCTTTATTCCTAAATCCAAATTTTGATTCAATAAATTCAAAAGCCAATGATTCTAAAAAACGCATTATTAACTTGCCTGCAACCTCCATCCATCCAAAAAAGAGATATCAGGATTGTTGATGGAAAGATAGCTGTCGTTGAGAAGGAAATTCCGAATGCTTCGAACGAGCAAATCATTGATCTGCATGGAAAAATGATCCTTCCGGGTTTTGTCTGTGCCCATACGCATCTTTATTCATCGCTGGCAAGAGGGATGCCTCCTCCTAAAGAGTCACCCAGAAATTTTCTTGAGATCTTACAAAAAGTATGGTGGCGTTTGGATCGTGCACTGGATGAAGAAAGCATTTACTACAGCGCTCTTATCGGCGGTATGGAAGCCATCCAATGCGGCACTACGACTTTGGTCGATCACCATGCTTCGCCAAATACTATTGATGGATCATTGGATATTATAGATGATGCCCTGGGAAAAATCGGAATTCGCCGTTTGCTTTGTTATGAGACAACGGATAGGGGAGGGAAGGAAAAACGAGATGCCGGATTGGCTGAAAATGAACGCTTCCTGAAAAAACAGAAAGACACATTATCAGCAGGTATTGTTGGCGGCCATGCTTCTTTCACTTTGAATGACGAGTCATTAGAAAAATGTGCGGATTTAGCCAATTCTATGAATTCAGGAATTCATATTCATGTCGCCGAAGATGGCTGCGATGTCGATGACGCAAGGAATCAATATGGCATTTCTATCATTGAGCGCCTGGAAAAAGTCAACCTGTTGCATTCAAAAAGCTTATTCGCCCACAATATTCATTTATCAGAAGTTGAATTGCTTTGGGCACAAAAATCCGGCGCATGGTTGCTCCATAACCCCAGGTCCAATATGAATAATGCTGTTGGTCATGCTTCGATCGAGAAATTTGGCAATCGCGCTGCAATTGGAACAGACGGTTTCCCGGCAGATATGATCGAAGAGACGAAGATTGCCTATTTCAAAAACCAGGATAGTCGAAATGGAGTGAGTCCGCAAACGATTGTGGCAATGCTGCACCAGGGCAATCATCTATTGAGCGAACTGTTTGACCTGCCATTCGGTTCTTTTACTGCAGGTTCGGCAGCAGATCTGGTAATTTTAGATTATGATTCTCCGACCCCCATGACTGATGAAAACCTTGCGGGTCACTTTTTGTTCGGATTGCGGTCATCCATGGTTGAAAGTGTGATGGTGAATGGTGAGTGGATTATTTTTGAAAATGAATGGCAGAAATTGGACATCAAAGAGCTATACGCAAAAGCGCTGCCGGTTGCACGGAGATTATGGCAAAAAATGGCAGAGATCGATTAACCTGAACAATTTATCGCCACAAAGGCTCGAAGGCGCAAAGTATTGAAAAAAAAGAAGAAAATAAGTTTTATAAAATTAATCGAAAGAAACTCAGTTTTTAATCGTAGTTCTTCTAAGTTATGTAATCTTAGTGTCTTAGAGTCTTGGTAGCAGAATTTATGAATAATACAGATTAACCAATGGCTGAATTATACCCCATGTCGTTCCCGCTTCTGTTGAAGCGTGCTTTCCTGGAGTTTGAAAAAAACAAGAGAATATTCGACTTACCGGAACGATTGTTTTTTCAGCAGTCAAAAGAATTTGACACCCGGGTTTCTTTTTGCGGCAGAGAAGCAGCCACGCCGCTAGGACCTGCATCCGGTCCGCAAACCCAGCTTGCACAAAACATCGTTCTTGCCTGGTTGGGCGGTTCACGGATCATGGAACTCAAGACCATCCAGATCCTTGACCGCTTAAAAATTTCCCGGCCATGCATAGATGTACGCAATATCGGCCATAATGTGGAATGGTCCCAGGAATTGCGCATGGAGGAATCTCTGCGCGAATACGTTGCTGCCCATATCCTGATCGAAATTCTGACGGCTGCTAATATTCTCGAAACGGATCCAGGACCAACCATTTTTGATATCAGCGTTGGCTATGATCTGGCCGGCATCACCACAAAAAAAGTGCGCAATTGGTTGTCGACAATGAAGAATGCTGATCGGTTGGTAGATCGATTTGTGGAGCAGATTCCATCTGAATTTTCTGAATTTCGCAACCTGCCTTTTAAAACGAAGTTGTCGGGAAGTATTACTTTGTCCACTTTTCATGGTTGTCCTGCCAATGAAATCGAACAAATTGTGGAATTTCTCATTACTGAAATGGATTTCGATGTCATCATCAAGATGAATCCTCCCATGTTAGGAAAAGAAAAGCTGGAAGAAATTTTGTATGGCCGCTTAGGCTACCACAAAATTAAGGTCAATCCTAATGCATATGAAAATGGCATCTCTTGGGATGAAGGTGTGGAAATCGTAAAACGATTGCAAAAGATCGCAGAAAAAAAGAGCCGGCATGTCGGTGTCAAGTTTTCCAATACACTCGAAGTCATTAACCAAAACGAGTTTTTTGAAGACGAGATCATGTACCTCTCCGGCGAACCTCTGAATGTGCTGGCAATGACCCTTGTACATGAATGGCGCAAGATATTTGGCACGGAAATTCCCATATCTTTTGCTGCCGGGATTGACCAGCGCAATTTTGCCGATGCCTTATCTTGCGGATTGGTTCCAGTTACAACTTGTACGGATTTACTGCGTCCCGGCGGCTACGGCCGATTGCATAAATACATGGGGAGTTTACACGCGAGTATGGGAAAAGTGAAGGCTATGAATGTCGATCAATTTATCCTGGCCTCGAATGGCAATGCGGCCGAATCAGCAAAATTGGTTTGTGACGGTGCAATGGATATGCTATTTCAGAATGGCAACGATTTGGATTCGAATTTAAAATCAACTGTAACGGATTACCTGGAATTAGCACATTCAAACTGGCAGGATTCCATTGAAAAACAAAGTCTTCCTGATGAAGGGAAATACAATGTATCGCTCACTAAACTTTTGCAAGTAATTAACAAAATAAATCCAAAACGAGTTGAACCTATAAATGATATTTTACAACCATTGTACCAAAACTGGGTACAAACAACTGCGGTATTAAATACCGAGAATGTTTTGCAGAAAATCTATAATGATCCTCGCTACCGCAATGAGAAAAATGTGAAAACACCCAGGAAAATTGGCAGCTATCTTAAATTATTTGACTGCATCAATTGTGATAAGTGTATTCCTGTTTGCCCTAATGACGCCAATTTCAGCTATGAAATCGAACCTCTTGAAATCGAATATTCACTATTTAAAATTAAAGATCGGAATGTTGTCGAGGAGCCAGGAGGAGTTTTTACCATCGCTGCATCCCATCAAATCGCAAATTTTTCTGATTTCTGTAATGATTGCGGCAACTGTGATATTTTTTGTCCGGAAGATGGCGGCCCTTTCATCGAGAAACCACGGTTTTTTGGCAGCGCTGCGAGTTTTCATAGGCATAACAATCTCGATGGCTTCTATATTGAAAAACAAAATGATTTAATCCATGCACTGTGTAGAATTCTTGGCAAGGCATATACTTATATATATGATTCTATCGATAGTCGATCCCGATTTACCGACGATATTATAGAAATTGAATGTGATGCTACAACCCACGAGGTACTGCAAAAAATAGCCTTGATTAGCGATAGGGAAGGCCATGTTTTAGACTTTAGAAATTACTTGACAACAGCTGTAATTGTGAAAGGGGTTTTGAATGCAGAACAAGTGAATTATGTGAATGTGGCTGTGACATAAATGTCACGTTACATTTGTAACGCGAGATTCATCTCGTGGTTAGAAGATGTTTGTTTCAAATCCTCTTACCACTCCGTTCTGTTCAGTACGATCTTGCCGTTGTTTACAATGATCAATGGATCGTGTAACGCACCAATGTTTTCCAGGGGATTTTGCTCAACCACAAGAATATCAGCATCAAAACCGGCGGCTATTCTGCCTGTGTGATCATCCACGCCCAACAATTCTGCGGCGAGACTGGTTGCTGCTTTGATTGCTTGCAGCGGTGAAAGGCCGATGCCAACCAGCTCTTCAAGTTCCTGGGATAGCCTCAGGACACTCCCCGGGCGATAACCAGTATCGGTTGCGGCCACAATTTTGACGCCGAGTTTGTGGGCAGTTTCTGCAGTTTGGCGAATACGCGGCAGCATGTGCCTGCCGCGAATCTGAAGTAGTGGATTATCATAATCTCCGCCCGGTTGTGCCAAATCTGCAACTACAGCGATGGTTGGGACCAGGTAAGTTCCTTTTTCAACCATGATGGAGAGTGTTTCTTTGCTCAAGTATGTACCGTGTTCGATACTGCGAACGCCGGCAAGAACAGCTGCACGGCCTCCTTCATCGCCGTGCGCATGTGCTGCAACAGGAATGTTACTTGTGGCTCCTTCTTCCACGAGAGCTTTTAATTCTGCCTCATTATAATAGGGTTCGCGAGGATCGGTGTTCGGGAGACCGGCCCGTGCAGTGGCGTTGGTCTTAATCCAGTTGACGCCGTGCTTTACCATAACTTTGCCCATTTTCCGCATTGCATCAGGTCCATGTACTTCTGATTCCATCAAGGCAGACATCGCCGGAATGTCTATGAAAAATTCGTCAGCCAGTTTTGGCCTTATATGATATCCGGCAGCCAGGATTTCCGGGGATTCGATCTTCCCGGATGCTGCCAACTCACGCAATCCGACATCTATAAAATGCGACACACCCATGCTCCGGACAGTTGTTACGCCAGACATAAGGGCTCGATTAGCCGCATCAAAAGTACGAATGTGGACATGTGCATCGATAAGACCGGGAAGTAGATACTTGCCATGAAGGTTTATGACCTTGGCTTCGTCAGGAATTTGAGGTTCGCCCGCTCCCATGCTTTCAATCTTACCGTCTGAAACAACCACCCATCCATTGCTGATGGGTGCTGCTGAAATGCCATCAATGATATTGACATGTGTGAATATGATTATGCCCTGCCTCTGCTGAGCTGAGGATTGGTTCGTATTAAATCCGACAAGGGTAATCGAAAAAAACAATAAGAAAACTATCATTTTAGCCGCGGATTTCCGAAACAGATATTTATTTGTAGTCATGATTTATTCCTTTAATGTTTCTATTAAGTATCAAATCTCAAACAAAAAACCAATTGATTGCTTTTAGTTATTTACGTTAAGGAATACAGGTTAAGCTCTTCGATAAGGGGTTGTCCAAAAAGGGTCATGGAAATACGTAACTCGACATTTATGTCGAGAAACTAGCCTCAAATCGGCGACGTGAATGTCGTGTTACTGACTCTTTACGAGCTTTTTGGACAGCCCTTACTCAGGATGCTCTTTTTTCGATTAAAATTTTTTTTGTTTAACCATCCTTCTTAACGCTGCAAGCGTTGTTTCGCCTGTTTTGCGGTTTCACGCAATAATGGATCGGAATGCTCAAGGCATTCGTCAAGTTTGTCCTCCAGAGAAGTTAGATTCAAAATACCAATCGTATAAGCTGCACAGGATTTTAACCAGGGCTCAGGATTATCCAGGAGAGTGAGTATAGCCTCAGTAGGGGTCTCTATAGTCGTACCGATCAGTCGGTTCGCCAATTTTACCCGTTGAGCGAAACTTACTTCCGGATCCAGTACAGGAACTAAAAGGTTGCGCAATTCCGGCTTCAGGATTTGCTCCAGAAATTCCAGCGCATTATCTCGAACTTTTACATTTTCCGATTGAATGCCAAAATATGCGCTATGGAGATCATGTTTTGGATAAAGCAATTTGATCAAATGAAAGATCCGTTCAATGTCTTGTTGCATGGATTCTTGCAATGCATTAAGTATCGTCTCATCGTCATCCAAATTATTTTCCAGGGACTCCTGAACCTGGTACGAGCGGAAATGCCCAACGATTTCAGCAACCAGTATGGTCTCAATTGCTTGGTTATCCAGCTCAAATTCTGGGTGCCGGCTCTGCAGGCTGGTCAGGGAAGTGATCACCTGTAATCGAAGTTTCGTGTCAGATGAAAATAGGCTTTCGATCAACATTTGATTTGCCTTTGGTGTGCCAATGCGCAGTAGAACTCCCGGTATCTCTCGCCTCATCTCTATGGCTACAGAAGCATCCAGCAATCGTTCATACAACAGGTCCACAATGCCATCACCAAATTGTCCCAGGGAATCAGCAGCCCTTGCAGTAAGATCCGGATCGCCGAGTTTTTCCATCACAGCTCTGATGATGCGTGGCGTGGTTGTAGGTTTTATCTCCAGAATGGCCTGGCTGGCAACATCAGTATTTGGATCATTCAACAAGGTTTCCAGCTGCTCTGCAAAAACATCAGGTAATGAACCGATCAATCGAGCAGCCTCCATACGGGTACGGAGTTGATCGGGTCCCTGTTCCTGCACCATCGCATCAAGGAGCTGGCGGGCCGGGTCAAGGTTTTTAGGATCGCCGGAACGGGCCAGGTAGGTGATTATGGCTGAACGGATCGTAAAATCCGGAAAGTCGCCCAATTTTTGAATACGTTCCAATGGATCGATCTGGGTATGATGCGCCAGAAAAAGCAGCGCTTCGGTGCGTACCCCAAGGTTCTCGTCATGCAGTAAATGATCTATTCTGGAAATCACGCTGGTGTCTCCTGCTGCATTCAATATCGAAAGTGCCTTTTCACGGACTTCGGCTGCAGGGTGAGCTAAAAGATCACGAACTGCAGGGTGAACTGTTGAATACTGCTCTGAACCAAGCAGATTAAGCGCATACAGAATCTCATCCTTGTCTTCAGCCCCTAACCTGGCTGCGATCATTTCCGTGGTTGTACGATCCAGTGTTTGTGTTGTTGAGAGTTCAGCATCAAGGCGATGCTGGTGCAGACTTTCACCCAGGGTTTCCACATAACGGTGCCGTGCTACAAAAACGACGATCAACCAAACGGCTAGGAGCGGAAGGGTAATCCAACTGATCTGTCGAGCGCTTAAATGCAAAACTGTGACAAAAATAAACACAATAAGAGCAGCCAGTCCGTCTCCCAGGCGCCAACTCACTGTATCGATGAACATCTTTACCTGGGTCATCAATTGTGGTGGAATAGGGAAATACAGGGATTCAACAGCCGGTTTTTCAATGGAATAACGCAAAATTTTATCACTTCCCTTAAGAAATGTGATTGACCAGAGCGTGCCCCAGGCGAGGACGCCAAAAGTTCCTGCTAACAGGACCGATGGCAGGATCACCAGGGCGACACTCAAACTAAATGACAGTAACCGGGGTGTTAGTATTTGAGCAATAAGGAATCCCAGTATGCTGACATAGCCGTGGAATGTCCCGAAAAAAGCGGCCAAGTCATTTTTCATGGTGAACGAATCAGCAGCGATCGCTTTGAACTGCCAACCTGCAATGTAAGTTACAATCGCTGACAGAAAGACCAATGCGGCGATCATTTTTAGATGTGATGAAGTACGGATTTGTTGATAGTTTTTACGCAGGTTCAAAGAACGATCAGGTTGATTCTCATCGTCAATAAACTCCATTTCAAGTAGAGTCGGGCGCCATTGTCGTATTATCCACATTACCAGCACCCCACACCCTGCTAAAAGAATCATCATGACAAAGAGCAGGTGTTCGGCTTCAAAGCGTTGTACGATCACCCGAGATAAAAATCCTGCCAGCCCTCCTGCAATACCACCGCTGGTTACAATTCCCAGCAATCGTTTGTTACGGACACTGAGGAGATGAATAATGAGAATCCACATCTGGACTGGTGCCAGTACGCCCAGAATTCCTACCCAAATGTAAAGTGATGGATACAGCCAGGTCCATTGGTAGATCCAGGTACTCAGCCAGAACAGACCGGCAATTACTGCAAAGCCAAATAAGCTTCCTATCTGCAGCGTTGACAAACTGACATATCGTCTGAAGTAGGTGTAGCCTGTAACCACAAACAGTACAACTCCGGCTATAGTCATGTCCACGTAGGGAAGGTGCACCGCTTCAAATCGCTCCAGGAACAGTGTATCGCGAACGATTTGCCCGATGACAAGGCTGGATATGATTAAAAAATGGTAGAAAAAAAGAGGCAAACCACGCTTCAAATCACTGCGTCGCAGGTTCAGAAACCGTTCGAGAATGTTATACTGGCCTATTGTTCTGTCTGGCTGCACAGCCATTCCTGCTACAAGTATAAATGCTCAAAATTGAAATTACCAAATAATTGAAAATACAAATCACAAATAAATTTCAAATACAATAACCAAAAAAAGAGTTATACTAAAATTCATTAATCAAATATTTGAAATATTAGTGCTTGTAATTTGGTATTCTGTTCATGTTTTGTTAATCTTGTTTATCTAATACCATCATTACCAATCAAAGGCTATGTCTGGAATAATTCGTACTTACCTTTATCTACCTTTTCGAGAAGATCTCTTAACCGCTTTTCAATCATGTTGATTTCTCTTTCAGTAAGCCCGAGCTGGATAATGCCTTCTTTGCGACGAACTCCTTTTTTAGCGTCGATGTTTTCGGACGGCTTTGCTGATTTTATGATACCATTTTTAATTTCTATTTGTGCAACTACACCCAACGCTTTATGTAACACTTCAGGTGTAATTCCTCGCAACCGTTCAATGGTTTTTTTGGGCAGTTTTTTTACCTGTATGGAACGCCATTTGGTACCCCGGTTACTTATCTCGCTTCTGAATGCGACACCATTGTCAACAGAAAATACCCGGGGATTTGATTTGTCTGTTGAGATCAGCAAGTTGCCTTTGTTACTGTCTGAGTGACGAATGAGGTAGGTGAGGATATTTGTGTTGGCAAAATGTTTTGCGTACAACGAATCGTTATCAAATCTCTTCTTATCGTACACATCATCAGTGGTTACTTCATCCAGCCAGTATTGCAGCATGACGAGGACCATGTCCGGTTTATTAAAGGTCGGACGAGCATCCTTTTCAATATTTTTGTACTGTTCCATCAGAAATCCCCGGCATACCGTCGGCGGGACGACATATTCGTTTTCATCCAGGAATAGTTTTTGAATTTGATACGCAGCTATTTCGTAGCGGGGCGCATTGTTGAATTCATGCCCACCCTTACGCGCCCGCCGCCACTTTGCCTGTATATATTTCACATCCGCGTATTTGAGAATGACTCGTTTCCCGATATCACCTTCAAACCGAAGATCATTAAAGCGAAAGATCTCAAAATCGTCACGCGCGAGCCTGCGTTCGATCTCTTCGATCGGGTAGACAATATTGGAATCCTGTGCAGGCGAATAGGTGGGAAGGAGCAACAATAGCATAGTACATGATGGCAAGAATCTGCCAAATAATATCCGAAACATAATAATGCCCTCCTTGTTGATTAAAATTAGAAATTACCTAAATATTTACTTGTTTGATTACTAAAGTTAAAAGATTAATAATCTTTGCCAGGGTGATTGCCTAATGAAATAAAATAAATGGTTTTTAACAAATCAAGGGAAATCTTATGAACGTTCATTTTCTTAACCCGGATTTTCTTCATCTTCAAGCCAATCGAGTGGGATTTTGTTGTTGTTCTTTGTGGATAAGCAACTTTTTGTCTCATTAATATAGGCAGAGAGAGCTATATCATGATTTAAAAACCTAAAAGTTGTTTGTGAATTTATATAAAAATTTTTAGAATTACTTTGATTTGCATATTTTATTTAACTCAAAATATCGGATTCGTCACCGTCAGAATTCTTATGCCCCGGTTCCACATTGTGGCAATCAGCCCCGAATGATGTGTGTACAAAGAATTCAGATAAACTTATTGACTTAAGCCACTTAATATTGTATATAATGTCAAAACTAAAAAAATTATGCATGGCAATCCGAATCATACATATTTAGACAGGATCAAACCTGATGAACAAAATGTCTAATAATTTTTTTAGAGTAACATGAAAAAAAAGATAACCAAAATAATGCTTATCATTGTGGCGCTCCTTTCTGTAACCATCCTGATTCGGTTTTACATTCTCGCGAATCAATCAAAAAACGGCAAATCTCCGGGATTAATTGCAGGACGACTCTCTCCTTGTCCTGATAAACCAAACTGCGTCAATAGTGAATTCGATGAAGATAAATCTCATTACATTTCGCATTTGAATTATCCGGTTGAAAAATCAGGAGGAATAATGGATCTGGTCAAAGCCGTGATTCAAGAAGCGGGAGGCGAAATACAATCTGAACAGGATTCTTATATGGCTTTCACTTTCACCGTCTCTATTTTCAGCTTCGTTGACGATTTGGAAATCAGGCTGGATAAGTCTAAAAATATCATTCATTTACGATCTGGTTCTAGAGTCGGAACTAGTGATCTTGGGGTAAATAGAAAACGAGTGGAGTTGATTTCGGACTTATTTAATAAAAGAATAAAAAATGTCAATTAGTGCCAGGGAGAGTTAGACGAAGAGGAAGATCGACTAAATGCTAACTAATTTAAGGTCCAAAATATGGCTATTAAAACCAATAGAGCTATCCCGTTTTTCAAAATAAATTTAATCAAATGGCTGAAAAGAACACTACTATTTGGTTTGTTGTTTCTTTTTACGCAATGTTCTGATGATCAAAAAACCAAAAATGTATTTCTGATTACCTGGGACGGATATCGCTGGCAGGAGTTGTTCTCAGGCGCAGATTCACTGTTGATAGGGAATAAAAAATATGTTGGAAATCTTGAGGAACTCAAAAATGAATTCTGGCACGATGATACTAAAATGAGAAGAAAGAAATTGACGCCTTTTATCTGGAGCGAAATTGAAAAGATAGGCCAGATTTATGGAAATAGGACTATCGGCAGCGCTGTCAGCATATCCAATCCGCATCGTTTTTCATACCCCGGTTATAGTGAAATATTGGTTGGTTATGTTGATGAGAGAATCGACTCCAACAAAAAAATGAACAACCCCAATAAAACGGTTTTGGAAATCATCAATGAACAACCACAGTTTAATGGCAGAGTAGCGGCATTTGGTTCTTGGGATGTCTTCCCCTATATCATCAATGAAGAAAGAAGCGGAATTCCGGTGAATGCCGGCTTTGAAAATGCGGTTGGTGAAGGTCTGACGGAAATGGAGCGATCGCTGAATACCATTCAGAGTCAGTTGCCAAAAATTTGGAATACGGTTAGATATGACGCATTCACACATCACTATGCTAAAGAATACATTAAGAAAAACAAACCCAATGTAGTTTATATTGCTTATGGCGAAACCGATGACTTTGCTCACGATGGTGATTATGAAGCTTATTTAAAGTCGGCGAAGCAAACGGATGCTTTCGTTAAAGATTTGTGGGAATTTGTTCAGTCGGACGAGCAATACAAAGATAATACCGTTTTCATAATTACTACGGACCACGGCAGGGGTACAGATCCAATCGACAATTGGAGAAATCATGGCAGTAAATATGAAGGAACGGATCAAACCTGGATGATTGCATGGGGAGCCGGGATAAAAGCGAAAGGTGAAGTCAGCAATAGCGTTCCGATTGTTGCAAATCAAATTGCAAGTACTATAGCAACCATTTTAGGAATAAACTATGAAAGCATCAACGAGGTAGGTAAGCCAATCGACCAAATACTGAAGGTTGAAAGATAAGCAGTTGTAAAATCATATTTTAGAGCAATCATGCAGATTGAATTTACAGGTAAAACCGTTATCGTAACCGGTGCAGCACACGGCTTTGGCCGCGCTATCAGCCTGGCTTTTGCCAAACGTGGCGCTTCGGTGTGGGCTTGCGATATTTTGGGAGATGAGTTGGCGGAAACCCAGAATCTGTGTCAGGGTACTTCGGGTGACTGCCGGATCCGCACTGTCGATGTTCGGGATAAAAAAGCTGTTTTTGAGTTTGTCGAAGAGGCCTCGGCTGAGTCCGGCATGGTGCATATTTTAGTCAATAATGCCGGTGGTGTGTTAGGGCAGGTCGGCCGCCCTCTTGAAGAGGTTTCCGAAGACGACTGGCTAGATGTTTTTGCTGTCAATACCTCCGCAGCATTTTATTTTGCCCAGGCTGTTGCTCCTGGAATGAAAACAGCGCGTTATGGTCGAATTATCAATATTTCCAGCGGTGCGGGTTTGGGCGTCAGTCTTACCGGCATACAAGCCTATACTTCTGCCAAGGCGGCGCAAATCGGATTAACGAAGCAACTGGCCCACGAATTGGGACCCTGGCAGATTACGGTGAATAATATCGCACCGGGATTTATCAGGTCTAATCCCAACACGGAAAAACAGTGGCAATCCTATGGCGAAACCGGACAAAAAGCACTTGTTGATAAAATAGCCTTGAAACGCCTGGGAGAACCGGACGATATTGCAAATGGCGTCCTCTTTTTCGCCTCGGATTATGCCAAATGGATAACGGGTCAGGTACTATCGATTGATGGTGGGAGATAACAGAATGCTGCATTGTTCATCTTGATTGTCGCACTCGAACAATCAGAAGATTGGTCGTCATGTGAACCATCCGAACATTGCCACAATGCGAGCTTAATATATCCTCACAAATATTTAAAATGTAACTAGTTTATAACTATAATATAATTATCTATGACCTTTTACAGGAAAAAACCATGAATATAACAGTTAGAAATATTCCTGAAAAAATTGTCAGGAAGATTCGGGCATTATCACAAATGGGAAAAAGAAGTCTCAATAACGAAATATTATTACTTTTAGAGCGAGGGGTTCAAGAGGAAGTCAATCATCTTGCAAAAACGAAAAAAAATATCTCCAAAGAAACACAATTGAACATTTGGAAAAAACTAGCTAATGAATGGGATGATGAAAGATCAACACAGGAAATAATTAATGATATTTATGAGAACCGCACATTGGGTCGTGAAGTGAATTTGTGATTCTTATCGGCACTGACATATGCATAGAGTTGTTATGAGGCAACAACATTGTAATAGAAAATAGACTAAGTAGCGATGAACAAGTCTCCATTTCTTTTATGACCGTTGGTGAATTATATTATGGTGCAGAAAGATCGAGTAATAAAATAAAGAACAAAAATGTTGTAGATGAATTTTTATTATCCATTGATATCATCGATACTGATTTAGAAATCCTAAAAAAGTTTGGGGAATTGAAATCTAATCTTTATAGAAATAGTGCCCTGCTTCCAGATGCGGATATTTTAATAGCCGCAACGGTTTTAACGAAATGCACGAAATTAATAACGGGTAACAGTAAACATTTCAATAGAATTGAGAACCTCAGTTTAGAAAACTGGTTAGTGTAAACTGAGTTTGATATAAGATTCAACTGTGCTCACATGGCTTGAGTTAGTTAGGCTTGTTGGAGTTGAATGATCTGTTGCAGTGATAAAATCATAGAGCAAAAGGTTGTAACTGTTTATACATTAGTATTACATTGTTTTAAATTGGAGAAAAAATATGGCAAGAGAAACAACGGTAACCGCCCGAATAAATCCAGCACTAAAAAACAACGTCGAAGAGATTTTAAGTAAATTAGGAATATCACATTCGGAGGTAATTAATATATTATACAGTCTAATCTCTTTGCGCAGAGGTTTGCCTTTCGACGTCAAGCTTCCTGACGATGAAAGTTCCTATGTGTTACAAAATCCTGATCTTATGAGTCAAATTGCAGAATCATTAAAAACCTACAAAGCAGGTAAAGGTTATCAGCCCACTCAAGGGGAATTGGATGAGATCAATCGTGTTTCAGGGTAGGGACAAAGAATTGGTTTGATTATCGGGGATAAAGCGCCACATAAAAGTAAGATAATTTTTAGCTACAGATTAACACGGATTTAACACTGATAAATGAAAGGTAGGTATGTCATTCAGTAGGAATCTATTTTGGCCTTTATAATGTGCTTGTATTTAATTAGATTCTCTTCTTCAGGTTCAGCACAACCTTTTGAAAGACATTTATTTTCTTGTTTCTTGTTAATCGATATTTATTATTTTATTTATTCAGCTCACGAGATCAAAGCAAAAAGGTCGTAACAGGTATTTCATGCCTCAAATTACCCTGTCAATCGAAAAGTCACGTCTAAAAAAAATACTTGGTTTATCGTTACCTATTGTTGGGGGAATGCTTTCACAAAATCTAATGAGCCTCATCGACACTGCAATGGTAGGTCGGTTGGGCAACGCTGCTTTGGCGAGCGTGGGGATCGGTAACTTTATTTTCCTACTTTTGATTTCGTTTTTACTGGGCATCAGTGCTGGTGTGCAGGCGCTAGTAGCAAGGCGGATCGGGGAGGGAAAGGCTCATTTGACCGGGTACGATCTGAATGCCGGCATCCTTATATCTACCATTGTTGGTTTAGTGTTGGCTCTTTTAGGATATATGATCTTACCTTTTCTGTATTCCCTGGTGAATCAGGATCCTGTCGTGACTGAAAAAGGGCTTGCTTACCTGAGGCCCAGAATCCCTACAATAATCTTGATAGGAACCAATGTATCCTTCCGGGCATATTGG
>JADFJB010000073.1:0-8687 GCA_022566355.1 candidate division KSB1 bacterium | reverse complement strand
TGGAATGGCATCAGCCTGCCCAAGTGGACGCTGCTTTCGCTATTGGTCACAATGGTAGTGAATATCTTTTGCAACTACCTGTTGATCTTTGGCAATTTGGGATTTCCAAGGCTTGAAACCGCAGGGGCAGGCCTGGCAACGACTTTCGCCGTTTTCTTCGGTATGTTAACAAATATCACCCTGGGTTTAAAGTATGCACGCAAAAATGGATTTTTGCAAGGATTGCCAGATAAACAAAGAATGCAAACATTGATCAAAGTTTCCTTACCTGAAAGTATGCGAAGTTTCCTTATGTTTTTGGGATTTGTTGTTTTTTTTACAATTGTTGGGTTACTCGGAACGGAAGAGCTGGCCGCATTTAATGTGGTTTTAAATATCATGCTTGTAGCGGTTTTACCTGCCATGGGCATAGGAACCGCTGCATTAACACTTGTTAGTCAGGCATTGGGCGCAAACGATCCAACTGATGCGAAGAGATGGGGGTGGGAGGTGGCTCGGGTAGGGGCGGGAGCGCTCCTGTTCTTTGCACTTTGTGTCGTGCCGTTTCCTGAAACCATTATCGGTTTTTTTATCCCTGAACCGAATACTGTAAATATCGGCGCCGGTCCCTTGCGGCTCATAGGATTGTTTATGTTTATCGATGCTTTTGGTATGATATTAAGTTTCTCATTGCTCGGGGCAGGCGCAACAAGAATTGTTATGATTGTCGCTTTCTTAGTCCAATGGGGGCTTTCGCTTCCTCTTAATTGGTTCTTTGGCATTTACCTGGGTTATGGGCTATTTGGCATGTTTGCCAATATATTTTTTGTGGTCGTATTGAGAGCATCTATATTTGCCTACATCTGGCATAGAGGGCGATGGAGTCTTATTAAGATTTGAGATGAATAAGCATTTACGCAATTCATAAATCTAAGTGCTCAGATTAAAATTAATTTAATCGAATGACATCAGTAACCATTCAGCCTCAAAGTCTCTAAGACCAAAAGGATAAAACTATGAATGAATATATTCCAAGTAATGAAGAAGAATTAACAGCAAAAGAAATTGTTGATGCAGCTTATAACGTGCATAAAAATTTAGGTCCACGGTTTGTTTATCTAAATTACCCCTCTTAACCACCCCTTATCAAGCATATCAAGGGGAGGAATTTCCCCTCCTTGTTTAAGGAGGGGTTAGGGGAGGTTTAATAATATTGATAAGTACAATTTTAATAGGTTACAGTAATTATGTTTTTATATCTTTAGTAGCTGAATATTGGCAGAGATTCGTAAAAGCGACGAACCTAATTTTATATGAGAAACTTCAAGTTTCTTGGAAATTACTCATTTTCAATCATGTCAAGAAAAATAGAATGCCCGGGTTGTGCGATGGAAGTTGATGCTGCAAGTGCTATTTGTCCTTTTTGCCAATATGAATTTCCTCAAGCCAGACAATCATTTAAATGGGTTGGTTGGTTGATGTTAATTCTACTTATCTATCCTGTTTTGTTGATTCTCAATAAAATATTGTCGATGTTTTAAAAAATGTTGCGATAAAAACCGACTTTTTTTCTATCTCCACTTTTAAACTTCAATTCTATTTTTCGTAATTCTATGGTAAACAATATGTTAAGGAGGTTGATAGGAAAGTTGGTTTTAAGATTTATCGGTGTTTAAGTCTTCTATTATTTTTCAGGATGATTTCAGAATTAATTACCTTGATTTTCTGATTTTGAAGTTGTACAATTCCCATTAAGATAATCAATGTGAAAAAATTAAGATAAAATGAAACTATATAAACATCAGGATAATAATATCGTTTTAGTCCAGGCTTTAGAAACAAGAGTTGATTCGAATCTTGCGCCTGATTTTAAAAAGGAGTTATTGGCTTCGATTGTCCAGGATTCACCCAATATCATTATTGATTTGCAGAATGTTGAATACATGGATAGTTCAGGTTTAGGCGCTCTGCTTTTTGGCCATCGGCAAGCCGTTCATAACAAAGGAATTTTTGTAATCATAAATCTAAAACAGCAGGTCAAAAAGTTAATTGAGATCGCACAATTAACTCGAGTTTTAAATATTTGTGAATCGGAAAAACAAGCCATCCGGATTATTAAAAAGAGTTAACTATTCAGGTAGAAAGGCTGTAGCTTTTTAGGCTGTAGTAGGAACACATATGCGAGATCATACGAAGTTTCGAGCTTTTGAGTTAGCCGACGAATTGGCATTGATAATCTATCAAGCAACAAAAGGTTTTCTTCGTGCCGGATGGCCGGGATCGCTATTGGATTGTTAAGGGAATTACATTATCAGTTTAGCCTTGCCAAACGGCTGGGATACTTCAAAGAGTATGATAATAATAACGGGTCGAAAATTGTAGAAACTGAAAAGTTCTTAGGCGCTTTAATTAGAGTAATATGCAAAACCTAACAACCTTAAAGCCTACAGTCTAAACACCTAAATTGTTACTAAAAAGAGTTAAAATAGTTTTTTGAATAAAGATTTTAGTTGTTAAATGTTTAAAAAAGTTCTTATCGCTAACCGGGGAGAAATTGCAGTCCGAATTATCCGAGCATGTCATGAACTTGGAATAGAAGCCGTCGTGATTTATTCGGAACCAGATCGTACAAGCCTTCATGTTCAACTCGCAGAAGAAGCCTACTTAGTCGGAAAGGCACAGTCGTCAGAATCATATCTCAAACAAGATCGGATTTTAAAAATTGCAAAGGAGTCGGGTGTCGATGCCATACATCCCGGCTATGGGTTTTTGGCAGAAAATGCCGTATTTGCCAGAAGTGTTGAACAAGCAGGGATAAAGTTCATTGGTCCGAAATCAAAATCAATTGAGCTGATGGGTGACAAGACAAAGGCTCGTATTCTTGCAAAAGAGTTGGGGGTGCCAACTATTCCCGGAACAATTGAACCCATTGTGGATCTTGAAGCTGCAAATGAAATTGCAAAAAAACTTGGATTCCCGGTTTTGTTAAAAGCCGCAGCCGGAGGTGGCGGTAAAGGTATGCGGATTGTAAACGAAAAATCCGAATTTCAAAGCGCATTTCGAGGCTCGCAGAATGAAGCCCGTTCCGCATTTGGAGATGATCGAATTTACCTGGAAAAATATCTTGTAAAGCCTAGGCACATTGAGTTTCAAATAATTGCTGACAGCCATGGCAATACGATTCACTTGTTGGAAAGGGAATGTTCCATTCAGCGTCGACACCAGAAATTAGTGGAAGAGTCACCATGCGTAGGTTTAACTTCTGAATTGCGAGAAAAAATGGGTGAATCTGCAATCGAATTGGCAAAGGCTGCTAACTATGAAAATGCAGGTACCATTGAGTTCCTAGTCGATGCGGAGTGGAATTATTATTTTCTGGAAATGAATACCAGGCTTCAGGTTGAACACCCTGTAACGGAAGCAATAACGGGAATAGACCTGGTAAAAGAACAGTTAAAAATCGCGAATGGCGATAAGTTGGAAATTATTCAAAAAGATGTCACTGCGAATGGCCATGCCATCGAGTGTCGAATCTGTTCAGAGGATCCAAGGAATAATTTCATGCCATCAACCGGAAAAATAGAATATCTATTCGAGCCTGATGGATTTGGAGTTCGATGTGATTCCGGAATCTATGGCGGTGCTCAAATATACCCTTACTATGATCCTTTGATGGCAAAATTAATTGTCTGGGGGAAGACAAGAAATGATGCAATTGACCGGATGAAACGAGCATTAAAAGAATACCAGGTGTTTGGCGTTGATACTTGTATTCCTTATTTTATTGAACTAATGGATAACGAAAAATTCAAAATGGGTGAAATTACCACTCAGTTTGTCGAGCAAGAAAATATTATGGATTTAAAAGATGGTGATGAAACCATTCACTTTGCTGGTGCAGTTTCGTCATCCTTATTCCATTCAACCAATCAGGAAAATGGCCAGAGGAAGATGAGAAGTTCTACTCAAAGAAATATGGAAAATTGGAGAAGGATTGGTCGATTGGAGGGTTTTAGTAAACCATGAAATACCAGGTTGAAATTGCCGGAAAGCGATACCATCTGAATGTTCAAAATCAGTATTCAAAATTACAGTTACTTCATGATGGGAAACCCGTTCAGTTTGATTTTGAGAAGATACATCCTTCGGGCTTGTATTCTCTGGTTTTGTCTGGAAAGCAATACCGGGTTTGGGTTGAAAAAAATAGTGAAAGCAGTTATAAGGTCTCCGTGAATCATGAAACCCTGGAAGTTGAGTTGAATGACGAGAGACAATTACTGAAGAAAACAATTGGCAAAGATGAAAGCCATGATTCCGGGGTAATGATTGTTCGTGCCCCGATACCGGGACTGGTATTGGATATTGTAGTTGAAATTGATCAAGAAGTAAATAAAGGAGATGGTCTGATAATCATGGAAGCAATGAAAATGGAAAATGAAATTAAATCTCCAGGGAAAGGAAAAGTCAGTAAGATCCTTGTGAAAAAGGGTGATGCTATAGATAAAGGTCTGGTATTGATTGAATTAACTTCTAAATAAATAAGGAAACAATATGCCCATCTATGAATTTCGCTGTCAGGACTGCAGTAAACAAATTAGCGTCCTCATGAGGATCAACGATCAACCTGAGAGTTTTCATTGTCCGAGTTGTAATAACACAAACCTTAAAAAATTATTATCCAGGTTTGCTTCACCAAAATCAGAAGATGCTCGTATGGAAAGCCTTGCTGATCCCTCTAAATGGCGGGGTCTTGATGAGAATGATCCAAAATCTATGATAGATTTAATGAAAAAAATGGGTAAAGAAATGGGAGAAGAAGCAGGAGAAGAATTTGATCAAATGATTGAAGAAGCAGAAGAAGAAGCTTATAAAGGAAATTCATCAAAGGGAACTGATGATAATCTTTATACTCCCGGCGAGCTTTCGGGATAATGGAGAAAATCCACCTAAATTCAAAGCTCCAATGCATAGGGAAACAGATTTATCAATTCGATTCAGTCACTTCAACAAATGACATATTGCTAAAGTTAATTCAAGAATCAAAGACAAGTGATCAAAATAGAATACCAGAAGGCACAATCGTTCTTGCTGAAGAACAAACCGCCGGGCGTGGACGATTCAACAGAACTTGGCAGTCCTCAAAGGGTAAGGGACTGTGGTTATCAATCTATTTGGCGCCGAGATTCCTTGAGCTTCCAAAAGCTTTTTTGGTAACTTTTTGTGCAGCAACAGCAGTGGCCCAGGTTGTAAAAGATTTGTTTCAATTATCTCCTCAAATAAAATGGCCCAATGATGTTCTTTTAAAGGGTTCAAAATTTTGCGGGATCCTTACTGATACTAAATCTGAGAAGAATTTATTGGCCCAGGCAATACTTGGCATTGGCATCAATGTGAATCAGAATCAAGATGAATTTAATGAAGAAGCGGGTGTGAATGCCACTTCATTACGGATCGAACATGGCGAGGATATTGATAGAATGAAGTTATTACAAAGAATAATAGAAAAATTGGATGCTAATTATACACTGCTAAAATTGAAGAAATTTAAGGATATGTTGGAAGATTGGAAAAAATTTGCTACATTTTTAGGCCAGTCAGTTACATTAATCGATGGAAGGATGAAAAAAGTTGGTATTGCCACAGATATCGATGAAAATGGCGGACTTATATTGAATTGCAATGGAAAAGAACAAATCTTTTATAACGGTAGTTTGGTACTATAAAATATGGATGATCTTTTACTAACAATTGATGTCGGGAATACACACACGGTTTTAGCGGTTTTTAAACATAAAGAATTAATTATTAATTGGCGGTTAAGTACATCCGTTACACGCACAGAGGATGAAAGCTGGATTGCGGTTAAAATGTTGTGTGACTCTGGCAGAATTCCGGTTGAAAATATCATTGATGTAGTTATCACATCGGTAGTCCCTGAAACGACACAAGTTTATGCCCGCATGGTGGAGAATTACCTGCATTTTTCACCGATCATTATCTCAAGCGATCTTGATTTAGGTATACAAATTCATTACAATGATCCTCATGCTGTTGGAGCGGATCGTCTTTGCAATGCAATCAGTGGTTTTGAAAAATATGGCGGACCGCTTATCATCGTAGATTTTGGCACTGCAACCACTTTTGACGTCATCGCAGAAAATGGCGATTATTTGGGAGGCGTAATCGCTCCCGGGGTTGAAACTTCCGCAATGGATTTATGGAGACGCGCGGCAAAATTATTTGAAGTTGAACTAAGGTTTCCTGAAAAAATTCTTGGTACAAACACCGAAACCAGTATGCAATCAGGCATTATGTATGGTGCGGTTGAAATGGTAAATGGCCTGGCCAGGAGATTGTCAGAAGAGCTTAAGTCAGATAAAGAAGTACAGGTCATTGCTACGGGCGGACTGGCCTCAGTGATTTTACAGAAAACAAAAGTGATTAAACAATTCGAGCCGAATCTGACTCTAGATGGTATGCGAATAATTTATGAGAGACTTAAGTCAAAACCTGAAATATAGAATAACTGAAATTTATTAAAACCATCATAAAGAATACTATAATCAGGATAGGGACTTTTTGAAAAAATCAAATCACAAAACCAATATCGTGATTGCAAAATTAGCACAAATCCTTTCGGGATATTATGATGTTCAAAAAGATATTTTTCTTAACGGTCGAAAAAATGAGTTACTTGCACAATCCAAACAAAAACTCCAACATTATGCCATCAGTAAAAAATTGATAGTCGATGAATCTCATTTAAACGACTACCTGGTCATTCAAAGTGAAACTTCAACCCCAACGCAGGAACTTTTGAGTAATCATTTTTCCTGGTTAGAAGAGTGGGCTAAAACAAAGACTTCATCTGAGGAACGCCACATGAGATCGAGATTCGCCCTGGTTCTTTTGTTGGAAGAAAAATGGCTTCCTTTGAATTTTGAACAAATGGTGAAAAAGTATTCTAAATCCTATTGGTTGAAATTTGGCATTAATGGATGGTATGAAACCATGATGATCTGTTATCACCTCCCAACTTCTTCCATTTACTCAAATCGAAGAAGCAAAGATTTCTTAAGTTTACTGGAAAAAATATCGGAATTTGAGAAGACTGAATTAACCAAACAGGAGATTTGATTATGAAAGCTCTATACATGATGCTGATGGCATTGGCTTGCCTGGTTCCCGCTTATGTATGGTATGGCCGGTTTTTAGTTAAACGGCTGAAAGTTGATCCGGATAGACCAACGCCTGCACATACTATGACAGATGGCGTCGATTATGTTCCTGCAAAAGCGCCGGTTCTTTTGGGGCACCATTTCGCCTCAATTGCAGGTGCAAGCCCTATTGTCGGACCTATTTTTGCTGCAGTATTCGGTTGGATCCCGGTTTTTTTATGGATTATTTTCGGTTCAATTTTTATTGGCGGTGTTCATGATTTTGCTTCGATCATGGCTTCAGTTCGTCATAAAAGTAAATCTATCGGTGAAATCATTCATCAATACATCGGCGATCTAGGTAAAAAACTATTCCTGATTTTTGCATGGGCCACTTTAATTTTGGTCATTGCTGTGTTCACGATTTTGGTAGCTAGAACATTCAGCAATGTGCCGGAATCTGCAACTGCATCAATGTTATTTCTTGGTTTGGCGGTTTTTTTCGGTGTTGCTATTTATAAGTGGAATTTACCCATTGGGCCGGCTTCAATTTTAGGTGTACTCTTGCTTTTGGGATGCATTGCCCTGGGGATCATTTTCCCTTTAAAATTATCCGTAACAACCTGGACGATAATCCTGTTAGGTTATATTTTTGTGGCGTCTGTAACACCTGTATGGGTTCTGCTCCAACCCAGGGACTATCTAAATTCCTTTTTATTATATATGTTGATTTTAGGAGCAGGTATTGGAATCCTAGTTGCGAATCCTGAAGTTCACCTGGCCCCGTTAACCTCTTTCAAAACAAGCATTGGCTTTATGTTTCCTTTACTTTTTGTAACGGTAGCTTGTGGCGCAGTATCGGGATTCCATTCCATGGTCGCTTCGGGGACAACATCGAAGCAATTAGATAAGGAATCTGATGCCAAGGTAGTTGCTTATGGAGGTATGTTAATTGAGGCTATGTTGGCAGTGGTCTCATTGATTGCGGCTGCAGTGTTAACAACGGAAATGTATCAAAGTTATATAGGTCCCGGCGGCGGCGGTCCTATAACATTATTCGCTGAGAGTGTCGGTAAATTTATTTCAAGCCTGGGTATTCCCCTTCATATTGGCGTCACTTTCACGGCACTCGCGGTATCTGCATTTGCTTTAACTTCGTTGGATACGGCTACCAGGCTAACCAGGTTTTGCTTTCAAGAATTTTTTGAACAACTACTTTTGTAATTCCTGCAACCGTGTTACCAAACTCTTTCAGAGCTTTTCTGCTTGAGGTTGCGCAATTAAGGGTAATCATCTCTGGGCTGGATTTTACGAGAAAGGCTGCATCGTGCTTCATCGTCTCCTGTATATCTGACAATTTAAGATCGGCAAAAACAGAAAATTTTAGCTTGTGCAAATCACCGGTAATGTCAGAGCCCCAATCACGACGAATAGCATTTATCTTTATCCAAAGAGGAAGATCCTTAAGAGTCTCTGCAAGAGCTAACACACTATCATAAACCCCCTCTCTTCCTCCCTTTTTAGTGGGATCAAAATCTGCTGCCACAATTA